>NZ_JASCQN010000026.1:0-18709 GCF_030010475.1 Halomonas kalidii
ACCAGGCCGAGCGCGAGCAGATCTGGCTGCACGCCCAGAAGGACCTGGAGCTGCTGACCAACAACGACCGCACCGAGGAGATCGGCAACGACAGCCACCTCACCGTGCATCACGATCGCGTGAGCGAGATCCACAGCGACGACCACTTGACCGTGCACGGCCAGCGCCACACCCAGGTCGACGGCGACGACCACCTGATCGTCGGCGCCACCCGCCACGAGAAGACCGGCCGCGCCCAGCTCATCGAGGCCGGCCAGGAAGTGCACCACAAGGCCGGCAGCAAGACCGTCATCGACGCCGGTGCCGAGATCACCCTCCAGGCCGGCGGCAGCTTCATCAAGCTCGACCCCAGCGGCATCACCATCGTCGGCGTCCAGGTCAAGATCAACTCCGGCGGCAGCCCGGGCTCGGGGAGTGGGCAGGGGGCACTGGAGCCCTTGCTGCCTGCTGGTGTGGAAGGGCTTGAAATGGGCAATTACGATCAAGCGTTCGTGATCACCTGGGCGGGCACCAATATCCCCGCAGCCAACATGCGCTATCGAATGACAGACTCCCAAGGCAACATCGTCCAGGAAGGGCGAACCAACGAACTTGGCGAAACCGAGATGGCGCAAAGCCAAAGGCCGGGGCGGCTTCATATCGATATTCTGGAGGGATGAGACATGTCGTCGATGGAACGTGTGCTGGGCGAGACGGATGCCGCCTATACACCGACGAGCGATACACAGCGGGCAGAGGCCCATCTGCATATCTGCGACAAGCAGGTGCCGCCTGCCGCCGAAAGCCTGCTGGGTCGGTGTGAATACTATTATCGGCCGCTGCATGGCGAGTATGTCGAGAAGAGCGGGGTGGCGACCTGGGAAGCACTCAAGGCCTGGGCGACCCAATGGAACCCTTTCGATGATGCCATAGTGATTCGGCGTCTTCTGAACAAGCGAGATCGGCTCATCGAGCCGGAGAGCACGGACGATGACTGGTCGCGGCACGCCAACTTCATGATGCGCCATATTGGCTGCGGCCACCAGCCACCCGAATATTACGTCAGCTATGGCTACTACTACTGCTCGACCTATGGAGAGCGACTAAGGCCGCGATTGGAATTACAAGGGAAAGCATGGCTGGATCAAGCTCGCCGATTGCTTCAAGTAAATATCGAGCTTGGTTTGAAAGATAATATGAAAGGCGATGAAATCCATGTGGTATGCCGGCGCTATCCCAATCGCAGCGTCGAGATGACGGTGACAGAGCAAGAGCTAGAGATCGATAACGCGACCTTCAAGACCTTTGCCTTCAATACCCATGTGCCGGCCTATCTGGATGCCGGCCTGGCGGATCTTTCCATTCCCGACCTGATGAGAATCGGAGGCCAACCTAATGTCGAGGAGTGGCTGGACCGCGAAACCTGGCGCCAGGCCATCGACAGTGGTATGGAAGTCGGCTGGGAAAAGGCCGTGCGCGTTGGTGAAGCCGTCAGTGATACGGCGCGAACTGCGGCAGAAGCAGTGAGTGGTGCGGCAAGTCAGGGGGCTGATGCGGTCGAGCGTGCCTTGCAGGCTTTGACAAGGCACCTGAGATAGGAGGCAAGCGGGATGCGCTGGCGTTGGTTAGCAGGGTTGGTGGCGGCCATAGCGGTCGTGGGATATGTCGTGGGAGGCAATGGAATGTGGGACAGAGTCAGCAACGACTTTATGAAGGAAGACACGCCCTATGGGCCGGGGGACTTCCGTATTCGCGACGAGCAATTGCTTTCCATGAAGCTTACCAATCCTGAGTTGATCTTTCGGGAAAGAACACCCGAAGAGCTCGCAGAACCAAATTCGCGAGCCGAATTTACAGAAGAATGGATGAATGATGTATCCGAAATTGCCAACCGCCGCTCGGTGCGTATCCTGGGCGGTGATCTGGAGGGCGAGGTTACCCGGCGCTTCGAGGAGCCGGCCCAGCGGGCCGATTGGTGGGTATCACCAGATTGGCAGACGATCTACCTCGCCACTGGCTGGATGGACTATCACGATGAGCCCGCCGCTGGGCAGAGCTACACACCGCAACTCACCCAGCTATTCCGGTCCACCGATCAAGGTCGGGAGTGGGAAAAACTCCGCTGGCCCGAAGACCAGAACATTAGCTTTCTGCGCTTCCTCGATGCCGAGCGCGGCTACTTGATCGGCTGGGGGCCGCGGATCTGGCGCACCGAGGACGGCGGTGAGCACTGGGAGGAACTCCCGGTGCCGGACGGGGCGCGTAACCCGGAGAATGAGCGCCAGCAGTTCGACCTGGTGGCGCTGGGGCTTGACGGCACCTTACGCATGGCGTTCTTCCGGCCGGATAATGGCACCAGCCCGGTCTATGCGCTGCCCTGGGGCGAGGATACGCCGCGCCAGGAACTCACCCTGCCGCAGCATACCGTCAGCGACATCGCCGCCAACGAGCACGGCATAGTGTATGTGCTGGCCCGGGAAGGGCGCCCGCGCCATCTGACCGCTCCCGAGGAGCGCGACCAGCCGCGTCCCAGCTCGGTATGGGGCTGGAACGGCGAGACGCTGCAGGAGCTGCATGAGTTCGCGCCGCAACTGGTCGGCTACGCGCTCTATCTCACCCCGGAAGAGGGCTTGCTGTTCGACGGCGTCGACGACTCCAGCCTGCTGGGTAGTGACGTCACCGCGGTGAGCTACGACGGTGGGGGCAGTTGGAAGATCGAGGATGAAGGCCGCAGCGCTCAGGGCGGTTACTACGACGCGCAGACCGGCGAGCGCTGGCGGGTCTCGGGCTACTCGCTCTATCGGCGGGAGATTCCCTGAGGCGTGGCGTCACGGCGACCGGTGGCAGGGAGTTCGCCATCGGTCGCCGCCTTGATCGCTCCCTCGGTCAGCGCTGCTGCATGCAATTGTCGTAGAACGCCACGGTGGCCGGCCAGTCGCTGAAGACACCGATCACGCCGACGTCCTGGACGAGCACGTCTAGCGAGATCAGCTTGTCGCCCTCGCGGCGAATCACCTCCTCGGTGGTGCTGTGGTACCACTGGCCGCCCTCGGCCAGCGGGCCGGAGCGCTCGAGGGTCCAGGTGATCAGCTCGAGCCCGGCCTCCCTGGCGTGCTCGGCATAGGTCGAGGGCACCACGCGGCTGTCGCCGTCGCCGAACTCGGGGTTGGCGGCGAGCAGCATCCACATCGGCGGGGCGAGAATCTTCACGCCCTGATCGGCCAGTTCCTGCATGCTCGGTGACCAGGTGGCGGGGTCGGTGTGATCGAAGCCCTCGTCATCGTAGCGGCCATCCAGGTAGACGGCCTGCTCGCCGAACTCGGGTTCGTTCTCGATCCAGTAGAGCACGTCGTCGAGCAGGAACGACTGGGCGTAGACGTCACTTGCGGCCACATCGGCGGCCTTGTACTCGTCGATCATCTTCTGGGCGTAGTCCTGCTGGGACATGCCGTTGAAGGGCATCTCCACGCTGGGCTCCTTGAGTTCCGGGGTCATCTTCACGCCCAGGGCCTTGAACAGGTCGATGGTGTCGGCGTGGCTCATCAGGGTACCGCGGGTGTCGTAGAGGCCGGTGCGCCACCCGGGGGTGCCGGCGAGATACGCCTCGATGCTGCGTGCCTCGAGGTCGGCGCCTTCCATCTTGCCTTCCAGCGTGCGGAACTCGGCCAGGGTGATGTCGCTGGTGCAGCACTGGATGTCCGCGGCGTTGACGAGCTCGCCGCTGTCCGGGTCGAACTCCGGCGGCACGCTACACTTCTGCGCCAGGTCGGTCTCGACGATGTTGGTGGTGGTGTGCAGGTCGCACTGCGAGTGCCGGCAGACCAGCTCGTTGTCGGCGGTGAAGGTGACGTCGCACTCGATGATGCCGGCGCCGCCCTGGGCGCCGGCCAGGTAGGCTTCCAGGGTGTGCTCGGGGAACATCAGTGGAGCGCCGCGGTGGGCGATGGTCAGCTCGGAACGCTGGCCGTTGCGGTTGCCTGAGGCACAGCTCAACAGGTCGGACTTGAGCTCGCGTTCGCGGTCGGTCTCCTCGCTCATGTCGTGGACCAGGAACAGTGGGCGAGGGCCCAGGGTGACGTGGCTGGCGGCGTCGATCAGGGCATCGTCGTAGCCGGTAGGATCGGTGTCGCCGGCGTAGGCGGCAGGAGTGACGGTCAGGGCGGTGAGGCACCCCAGGGCGATGGTGAATTTGTTGTTCATGTCGTGTCTCGCTATCTTCCTTGTTGGCGTCGGGTGGAGGCGGTCACTGTGCCTGCGGCGCATGACAATCGCACGACGGTCAGGTGTGGTGTCGCTCCACCCCCACTAGAGTAGTTGTTTCACCCTGTGTCGTGGCACGTGTCATCCCCATCCTGACCGGGACGACAGGAGTTCGGCCTAAAGCAAGACAAGCTAACGTCGTGCCAAAATTGTCTGACCGACTTGGACCGTGGCCACTACACTCAATGGCGCACCAACACTCCGTTGCGCACCAACACTCCGTTCTGAGGGGCCTTAACATGTCAACCGCCAAAGCTGAACAAGTGCCCACGGTTCACGAGATTCCCGCAGCGAACTACGATACCTTTGCCGTCCTGCCCGAGAGCGTCGCCATTGCCTCGCAGCCGATGTTCGACTGGTGGGTGCATCACTGGATGGATGCCTCGCATCCGCTGGTCAGGATGCAACAGGCCTGGATGGAGTCGGTTCTCGAGACGATCCAGGTCGAGGCCGAGTTCCTGGCCGCCTGCGCCGTCTCGGGCGAGAAGATGTCGAAGTGCTTCTCCGACCCCGAAACGCTGCGCGATCCCACGCTGCTGAGCAGCTGCTATCACGAGGTCGCCAAGGACATGACCGATGCCCATCTCTCACGGCTCGGCAAGGTGGCCGATCTTCCCAAGGACTTCCGGCAACGGCTCTGGGAGGAGATCTGCTGAGCCGACGTTCATCCCGATACTGCCATGAACGGGAAGGAAGGGGTTGCCCCTCCCTTCCCGTTTTGCCGTGTGTGCTCGCCGCCGCTCGGACGAGGAGAGATCACATCGAGCGCCGGGCCATCAGCATCTCCCTTGTCGCCGGTGGCCGGCACTGGTTGCGGGTGCCGGGGGCGAGGTGCGGCGCCAGGATCGGCTCCATGCCCTTGAGTACCTGGACTGGCAGGGCCGAGGTGAAGCGGAAGTTGTCCGACTCGCCGCCCGCCACGTAGGCGGTGAGGGTGCCGAAGTGGTCATCGCCGAGGTAGAAGACGAAGGTGGCGGTGCGATTGCGCGCCCGGGAGTCGATGACATGCCCGCCGCGGGTCACCGTCTCGATGCGGTTGTTGCCGGTACCGGTCTTGCCGCCCATGGGCAGGGCGGTGCCGTCGTCCTGGGCGAAGCTGCCCTGCAGGCGACGAGCGGTACCGCCATCCACCACCTGGGCGAGCGTCTCGCGCAGTACCGCGGCCACTTCCGGGGCCATGACCTGTCGCGCACGGCCCTCGGCCGGCACGAAGCGGGTCTCGTAGGGGGTGGCGTCGGCGAAGTGCAGGTCGTCGATGCGCAGGGTCGGCAGGCGTACGCCGTCGTTGAGGATGATCCCGATCAACTCGGCCAGGGCCGCCGGGCGATCGCCCGAGGTGCCCACCGCGGTGGCCAGCGACGGCACCAGGTGCTCGAAGGGGTAGCCCAGGCGCTGCCAGCGCTGGTGAATGTCGAGGAAGGCCTCGACCTCGAGCATGGTGCGGATGCGTATATCGCGGGCGCTACGGTGGCGGGTCTTGAACAGCCAGCCATAGACGTCCTGGCGTTCCTGCTGGCTGGCGGCGGCGGCCTCGAAGAAGGTGGCCTCGGGATCGTCCAGCAGGTAGCCGAGTAGCCACAGTTCCAAGGGGTGCACCTTGGCGATGTAGCCCTGGTCCGACAGCGAATGGTTGCCGGGGGCATGGACGTCATAGAGTTCGTCGATGCGACGATCGCTGAGCGTTTCACCGGGCAACCACTCGGCGAGGAAGGCGGCGAAGGCGTCGCGGTCGGCCTCCGGGAAGAGATAGCGATGCACCGCGGCCAGGCGCGAGGCCGTGATGCGCAACCCGCCGAGAAAGGCATCGAGGCGTTCGTCGCTGCCCATGTCACGGTACTTGCGCCAGAACCGCTGCATGAAGACACGCCCCTCACGGTCGGCAAAGCGCTGCAGGTACTCCAGCCGGCGCGGGTCGCCGTCGTCCGCGAGCAGTTGGCTGCGATGCTCGTTGCGATGGGTGCTGTAGCGCACCAGATCGCGCAGCACGCGCACGAAGGGCAGGTTGAGCGATTCGCGCATGGCCTCCGAGAGGGTGGGGTTGCGGCCGTTGTCCTCGCGGCGGAAGTTGCTGAAGGTATGACGCCCGCCGCCGGTGAAGAAGGCCTCATGGGGGCTGGCCGAGTAGCGCCGCTCCATGGCGGCCGCGAGGATCTCGTCGAGTCCGATGTCGGGGCGGGCGATCAAGGTGTCGAGCACCCAGCGGCTGAGCACGTCCTGACGATCCACCCCCACTTGACGCAGCGTCTCCACGGACTTGCCGGCATGGTGCTGGTGCAGCTCGGCGATCACTTCCAGGTAGGTCGCCAGTACCCGCAGCTTGGCGGTGGAACCGAGCTCCAGCTTGCTGCCCTCGTTGATGTCGAAGGGCTGGCCGGTGTTGTCGGTCTGCACACGCACGCGGAAGCCGTCATCGCCCCGCTCAAGGAGGGTGAAGCTGTAGCGAACCTCGCGAGTCTTCTCCGGCGACAACAGGCGATCGCCGAACAGCCCGATCTCGCTGGCGAAGTCAGGGTCGGCGAGTCGGTACAGGTAGTCGGTGACCTGGCGCTGCAGGTCGCCGTGGAGCGTGGTGCGCGCCCTCATGTCGAGTCGGTCCAGGTCGTAGAACGGCAGGCCGACCAGGCCACCGAGGCGGCCACGGGCCATCTGCAGGCCCTTGTCCGGCTCGACCTGCAGGCGCACCGGATCACGCGCGAAATCGCGGAAGGGCAGGCGCTGACCGAGGGCGGCATCGCGCAGGTCGGGGCCGACCAGCGCCTCGTCGGCGAGCAGGCGCAGGTAGCTGTCGGTGAGTTGCTCCAGCGCCTGACGGCCAGTGGTGAGGTACCAGGAGGGGCGGCGCTGGGCGATCATCAGGGCGACCACCTGGCGCAGCGCCAGGCCCTGGGCCTCGAGGGTGGCGGACGAGTTGAAGTCGGGTACCAGCAGCCGGTTCAGCTCGTCGAACTCGGCACCGAACCAGACCCATAGCCCGTCGCCGATCCCGTGTACCTCGCCGTAACCGGGGGCCGCCGACAGCGGTACCGAGTTGAGGTAGTCCAGCGCCACGTCCTGACGCGCGGCCAGTGTCTGTGGGCCCTGCTGGTAGCCGCGCACGCTGGCCGAGACCATCTGGCGCACCTTCTCCATCGGCGACCCGGTCAGCCCGCGCGGGGAGTGCCGGTACTTCTCGACCTGGGTCGCCAGGGTGCTCCCGCCGGCGGCCTGGCCGGGCATGTCCAGCGCACGACCCACCTGGGACATGGCCGCCTTGGTGAAGCGTGGCCAGTCCACCGCCGGGTTGGCGTAGGGGGCGCTCTCATCGAGCAGTTGGCGGTTCTCGATGTACAGCAGCACCTGCAGCATCAGCGGGGGGACGGCATCGAAGTGCGGATAGTGACGCTGGGGATGGCGGAATTCGTAGAGCGTCTCGCCACGGCACTCTTCCAGGGTCAGGCCGGCCCGGGTCTTCTCCGGGTAGGGCGGGAAGAAGCCGCGACGGGTGTATTCCAGCAGCGCCGGCGAGAAGCGTGCCTGGCGTTCGATGTCGTAGCCTCGCCCGAGCAGGCGTTCTTCGATCTGTGGCAACTGGGCATAGCCCAGGCGCTGGTCGAAGGGCCCGTGGCGGGGGAACAGGATGCGATCGCTCTGCCCGGGTGAGAGGGTGTAGCCCAGCGTGCCGGCATAGCGCGACAGCTCCTGGGACTGGAAGTGCGAGGTACGTGCCTCGGCGACCAGCAGGGTGGCCAGGGTGACGGCGAGCAGGGCGAGCAGTATCAGCCCCCAGTTGCGCAGGCGGTGCCGCGGCTTCTCGGGTACGTGAGCCGGCTCCAGCGGCGGTTCCTGGATGATGAGCGAATGCGCTACGCCTTTCCCTGGCGGTGATACGGAGGAAGAAGACGACGACCCGTGAGCACCCATACGCCACCCTCGCAACCTGCGATAACAAATTGTTCCTTTTTGTAGCGTAGCTCGGGGACGGGGAAAGTGTAGCGCGCGACAGCAAAAAAAAACGCTGTTCGAGTGCCTCAGGTCGCGCGGTAGACGCCGAAGTGCGTCAGCCCCTGGTCGTGCAGGTGCAGGGCCTGCATCCGGCTCATCACCCCCTGGTCGCAATAGAGCAGGTAGCAGCGATCGTCGGGCAGGCCCGGGGCGCGGTCCTGGAGTTCATAGAAGGGGATCTCGAGGCGCGGTACATCGGGCAGCCGCAGGGGGGATGCCTCGCGTTCCTCCGGGGCGCGGATGTCGATCACGCTGGCGTCGCCGAATTGCGCGAGGGCCTGTGGCGAGTCCACCATCGGCACCTCGCCGGGGGTATGCCGGTGCTCCAGCAGGCGGTCGGAGCGGGTCGTCTCGGCCGCCCCGATGGCGGCCTCGAGCACCGCGAAGTCGAAACCGGCCTCGGCCTGCTCGACATCGCGGGCGCGGGCGCTGGTATGGGGCCGGCGGGAGATCACCCCGCAGTACTCGGGCATCGTCTCGGCGAAGCGGGCGGTGTCGAGGCGGCGCGCCTGGGCGATGATGTCCTGTTTGTCCTCGGTGAGCAGCGGACGCAGGATCGGCAGCTCGCTCGCTTCGTCGATCAGCGCCAGGTTGGTCAGGGTCTGGCTCGAGACCTGGGCGATGGCGTCGCCGGTGACCAGCGCCGGGATCCGCTCGCGCTGGGCGATGCGGCCGGCGGCGCGCACCATCATGCGCTTGAGCACCACCCCCATGAGCCCATCGGGCACGCTGCGCAGGATCTCGGCGACCACTCCCTCGAAGGGTACCGAGAGGAAGTTGACGCGATGGGAACTGCCGTAACGCTGCCACAGGTGATGGGTCACCTCACGCACCCCGGCTTCGTGGGCCGGCCCCCCCAGGTTGAAGAACAGGAAGTGGGTCTTGATGCCGCGACGCATCATGCGCCAGGCCGCCACCGGCGAGTCGAAGCCGCCGGAGATCAGCGTCAGGGCCTGGCCCTGGAGGCCGAGGGGGTACCCGCCCAGGCCGGGCCAGCGAGCCTGGATCAGCCGCAGTCGCTGGTGCACGACCTCCACGGCCACGTCCACCTCCGGGCGGGTGAGGTCGACCCGCGCGTCGGGGCTCGCCTCGAGCAGCCGGCGGCCGACCAGGCGCTCGATGTGCTCGGAACTGAAGTCATGGTCGCCGCGGCGCTTGGCACTGACCCGAAAGCGGCGCCCCGCGATGGCGCGCTGCCACAGCGGCACCACCCGGTCGGCGATGTCGGTCAGGTCGGAGAAGGGCACCTCGCGGATGGCCAGCACCTCGTGGATGCCCGGGATCCGGGTCAGGCGCTCTTCCATCTCCCGGGTCAGCGTTTCGGGCAGTGCCTCCGGCAGGGTGACGTGCAGGGCATCCCAGGTGTCCTTGACGCTGATCCCTTCGTCGAGCCGCCGCAGGATGATGCGCACGTTGCCGGCCAGGCAGCGCGTCATGTGCCGGCGTACGGAGCGCGACTTGATGGTGATCTCGGGAAACAGCTTGAGCAGATAGTGCATGCGTAAAAAACGATTCAAAAACAGTCTGTTGACATGATATCAGGGCCGCCGCGACAGTGCACGGCCTCGACCGGCAGGGTCGGGGCTACCCCGGCGGATTCCCCGATGCAGAACGCCCGGCGAGTTGCCGGGCGTTACTGGGCGACGGGGCGAGCGCTGGGCGAGGAGGATGGCTCAATAGAGGGCCTGCTCCTCGTCGACCACCTCCTTGAGGACCTCCAGGTAGAGCCGGTCGGCCTCGGAGTGTTCGGCCGGATCCTCCGGGATATGCACGCTGGTGGTGTCCGAAATCTCGTTGGCGATGCGTGCCATCGCCTCGCTCTTGCTGCCTTCCGACAGCTGGCGGCGGGCGATCTCCAGCGACTGCTCGAGGATCCTGGGGTCCTGCAGCAGTTTCTTGATGAAGCCACGCAGCTCGTTGATGACGCGTGTCTTCTGGATTTCCGAAGAGGACATGGCGTTCTCCTTGTCGTGACGCTGCCGTGTCGGTGATGGCGTGACGATAGCACGTTTGGCATGGGGCGGGAGAGAGGGAGAGTGGCGGTGAAGAATACTTTGTAAGCTTTCTCTTACATCAAGAGTCGTTGATCTCTTCGCTTTTTGCATCGATTAGGGATTGGACAAATGCCCAGTCATGGTTACAATGACTTACAAAGGGTTAACGTTCATGAAAAAGTATTGTGGCCCTCACCTCGCTCCAGCCGAGTTTCCTGATACCGGCCCGGAGGGAGGCGTCGCCAGCCGAAGGGAAGCGGGAAAGGGAAGCGCCGTCCGGAAATGCCGGATGAGTCCCGTCACAACAAGAAAAATTGACTCAACCTCCTGACGGGCCCGGCAGCGTCCTTGGCTGCTCGCCTGCCAACCATGAAAGGGAACTCGAATGAATTTCACAATCGACTCTTCGCGTGTCCGGGGTACCCGCCGACTGGCGCGGGCTGTCGTGGTGGGTACTTCGCTCACCCTGTTGCCGCTCGCGGCCGCCGTGGCCCAGTCGTTGCCGCCTGGCCTGGCCGCTCCCGGTTCGGCCAACCTCCAGCAGGTGGTGCAGCGTGCCATCGCCACCAATCCCGAGGTCCAGGCCGCCTGGAACGGCCTGCGGGCCTCCGGGCATGACGTCGACGTGGCGCGCGGCAACTACCTGCCGAGCGTCGATGTGGCCGGCGGGATCGGGCGCGAGGACCTCGAGGGTGACGGGCGTGGCAGCTACGACACCGATTTCGTCGAGCTGACCCTGACTCAGATGCTCTACGACGGTTTCGCCACGCGCAGCGAGGTGGCGCGTCTCGACCGCGCCAAGCTGGTGCGCTACTACGAACTGCTGGGGGCGAGCGAGGACGTTGCCCTGGAGGCCACCCGGGCCTATCTCGACGTCAGCCGCTATCGCGATCTGGTGGGCCTTGCCCAGGACAACTACGCCGATCACCTGCGGGTCTTCAACCAGATCGAGGAGCGGGCGCTGTCGGGTGCCGGTCGCGGCGTCGACCTGCAGCAGATCAACGGCCGCCTGGCCCTGGCCGAGTCCAACCTGATGACCGAGGCCTCCAACCTGCATGACGTCACGGCGCGCTATCAGCGCATCGTCGGTGACCTGCCGGCGGAGAACCTCGCCCCGGCGCCGGGCCTCGACGAGCGCCTGCCGCCCTCGGTGGCCGAGGCCGTGGACCTGGCCTTCGCCGGTAACCCGGAGTTCCATGCCGCCATCGAGAACATCGAGGCGTCACGGGCCGAGCGCGATGGAGCCAGGTCCGGCTTCCATCCGCGCCTCGACCTGCGTGGCCGTACCGGTACCAACAACGAGAGCGGCCTCAATGGCCGTCGCGACCGGCACAGCATCGAGCTGGTGGCGAGCATGAACCTCTACCGCGGTGGCAGCGACCTGGCCTCCTTCCGTGCCGCCACCGATCGGGTCGAGCAGGCGATCAATCAGCGGGAGGTGGCTTGCACCAATGTGCGCCAGACCACCCAGATCGCCTATAACGACACCCAGCGCCTGCGCGAGCAGATGCAGTATCTCAACCAGCACCGCCAGTCCATCGACCGCGTGCGTGGCGCCTACCAGCAGCAGTTCGACATCGGCCAGCGCACCCTGCTCGACGTGCTGGACAGCGAGAACGAGTACTTCGAGGCCAGTCGTGCCTACGTCAATGCCCAGTACGACGTGGCCCTGTCCGACGCTCGTACCCTGGCCGCCATGGGCCAGCTGATGCAGGCGCTCGAGGTGCGCCGCGACGACATGCCGACCCTGGCCGAGCTGGGCAGCGACGGCATCGAGATCAATCCCGATGTGATCTGCCCGGCCCAGGGGCCGTCCGGTTTCACCCTCTCCGACTTCACCGGTGGCATCACGGCGCCGGCACCGACCCGGGCGCCGGACATCACGCTGTCCGCCGATGCCCTGTTCGCCATCAACAGTGCCGAGCTCTCCGCCGAGGCCCGCGACGAACTGGCCGGGCTGGCCTCGCAGATCCGTGGGCGCACCGACCTGGCGCGGGTCTTCATCGCCGGCCATGCCGACAGCACCGGCAGCGATGCCATCAACGACCCGCTCTCACAGGCGCGTGCCGACAGCGTCGCCGCTTACCTGGTCAGCCAGGGGGTGCGCCGCGACCTGGTCGAGACCCGTGGCTACGGCTCCCGCCAGCCGGTGGCGAGCAACGACACCGTCGCTGGCCGTCGCCAGAATCGGCGGGTCGAGGTGACCCTGGAGCGGGTCGGCGAGAACCTCGACATGAGTTTCCGCCCCGTCGCGGAGCAGCCCCTTGGCCTCGCCGCCGGCAATGACGCACTCTCCCGCGGTGTGGCGGGGTAACATCAGAGGTAGGTGTGACGCTCAGAGAAAACCTGGACCCGTCCTCGGGTCCTTCGCGCCCCGTCGTTCGGGATGAGCTCCTCGAATGCCTCCAGTCCATCGCCCTGATCCACGGGCATGCGGCGACGGCGGAGTCGTTCACCGCCGGCCTGCCCCTCGAGGAGGGCCGGATCACGCCGGCGGTCTTCCCGCGGGCCGCCTCCCGGGCGGGGCTCACCGCGCGGATCGTCAAGAGTCGTCTGGTGCAGCTCAATCCGGCACTGCTTCCTGCCGTGCTGTTGCTGGAGCCGGGCCGCGCCTGCGTGCTGGTGGCGCTGGACCTCAAGGCGCGCCGTGCCCGGGTGATCTTCCCCGAGCTGGGCGATGCCGAGACCGAGGTCGGCCTCGATGGCCTCCAGTCGAGCTACAGCGGCCAGGCGATCTATGTGCGTCCGCGCTTCCATTTCGACGCCCGTGGGCCCGAGGTCGACAAGCAGCGCGCGCGCCACTGGTTCTGGGGGGTGATCCGCGACAACCGCAAGCTCTACCGCGACGTCATCGCCGGTTCGGTGGCGATCAACCTCTTCGCCGTGGCGATGCCGCTGTTCGTGCTCAATGTCTATGACCGGGTGGTGCCCAACCACGCCACCGAGACACTCTGGGTCCTGGCCGTCGGCATCTTCGTGGTGCTCTGCTTCGACCTGGCGCTGCGCCTGATGCGCAACGCCTTCGTCGACCTGGCGGCGAGTCGTGCCGACGTCAAGCTGTCGTCGTCGATCATGGCGCGGGTGCTGGGGCTGAGGATGGAGGCCCGGCCGGCCTCCACCGGTTCGTTCGCGGCGACGCTGCAGTCCTTCGAGTCGGTCCGGGGCTTCATCGGTTCGGCCACGGTGGTGGCGCTGGTCGATCTGCCCTTCGTGCTCCTGTTCGCCGGCATCATCGCGCTGATCGCCCCGCCGTTGGTGCTCCCGGTGCTGGCGGGCATCGTCTTCGTGCTGCTCTACGCCCTGGCGGCCCAGGGCAAGCTCCACGAGCTCTCCGAGACGACCTGGCGAGTGGCTGCCCAGCGCAACGCCACCCTGGTCGAGTCGATCTCGCACCTGGAGACGGTCAAGGCGCTGCGTGCCGAGAGCCGCATCCAGGGCATCTGGGAGAAGGCCTCCGCCTATCTGTCGCGCACCGCCGCCCAGTTGCGCCTGGTCAGTTCCTCGGTCTCCAGCGTGGCGCTCTGGGCCCAGCACAGCGTGGCGGTCGGCGTGATCCTCATCGGGGTCTACCAGATCATCGAGGGCAACCTGACGCAGGGTGGGCTGATCGCCGCCTACCTGCTCTCGTCGCGGGCCATGGCACCGGTCAGCCAGGCCGCGGCGCTGCTCGCCCAGTACCACCAGTCGTCCACGGCGCTGCAGTCGCTCGACGCGGTGATGGAGCGTCCGGTGGAGCGTCCCGACGACAAGCAGTTCATCAGTCGGCCGGTGGTGCGTGGCGAGATCCGCTTCGACAAGGCGAGCCTGCGCTACCCCGATGAAGAACGCGATGCCCTGCGCGATATCTCGCTCACCATCGAGCCCGGCGAGAAGGTCGCCCTGCTCGGCCGGGTGGGCTGCGGCAAGTCGACGCTCACCAAGCTCATCCTGGGACTCTACGCGCCCAGCGCCGGGGCGGTGCTGGTCGACGGCGTCGACATTCGCCAGTTCGACCCCATCCAGTTGCGTCGCCACATCGGCTATGTGCCCCAGGACGTCAGCCTGTTCTTCGGTTCGCTGCGTGACAACGTGGTGGCCGGGGGCGGCAGCGACGGCGTGGACGACGAGGCGCTGCTGCGGGCGATCGAGCTCGCCGGCCTGGAGAGCCTGGTCAACTCCCACCCCCATGGGGTCGACCTGCAGGTGGGCGAGCGTGGCCAGTCGCTCTCCGGTGGCCAGCGGCAGGCGGTGGCCATCGCCCGCGCCCTGGTCCATGACCCGCAGATCCTGCTGCTCGACGAACCGACCAGTTCCATGGACCACGCCAGCGAGGAGACCTTCAAGGCCAGCCTCAAGGCGTATGCCCACGGCAAGACCATGATCGTCGTTACCCACCGCACCTCGCTGCTGTCGCTGGTCGACCGCATCGTCGTCATCGACGCCGGCAAGGTGGTCGCCGACGGCCCCCGCGACAAGGTGGTAGAGGCCCTGCGCAAGGGCCAGATCGGGAGGGCCGGCTGATGGCGAAGCGCAAGACCGCCGAACAGCAGGGCTTCGAGGCCATCGGGCGCTTCTCCGAGGTGGGCGGCAAGCCGTTCCGGCCCTTCATCGACCGGCTCTTCGCTCGCCGCGTCACGGCGGCACACCTCAACCGCGACTGGGCCAGCGACGCCGACTGGGCGCGACTGCAGCAGGACCCGCTTCGTGCCCGGGCCTTCCTCTACGTGGTGCTGCTGGCGGTAGTGGCATTGATCACCTGGTCGTATTTCGCCTCCATCGACGAGGTGACCCGGGGGAGCGGTCGGGTGATTCCCTCCAGCCAGCTGCAACGGGTGCAGACCTTCGACGGTGGCGTGGTACAGGAGATCCTGGTGCGCGAGGGTCAGATGGTCGAGGCCGGCCAGGTGCTGATGCGCATCGACCCGACCCGCTTCGTCTCCAGCTTCCGCGAGAACCGCGCCCAGGCGCTGGCGCTGGAGGCACGCGCCGAACGGTTGCGGGCGCTGATCACCGAGACCCCCTTCGACCCCGCGGAGACCCTGCGCAGCGAGGCGCCCGGGATCGTCGCCCAGGAGCGCGAGGTCTACGAGAGTCGCCGCGCGGAGCTGCGCGAGCAGGAGAGCATCCTCGCCGATCGCATCCGCCAGCGCGAGGAGGAGCTGCGCGAGGCCCGGGCCAAGCGCGACACCGCCCAGCGCGAGGCCAACATGGCCGGCCAGGAGCTCAACCTGACGCGCCCGTTGCTGCAGTCCGGGGCGGTATCCGAGGTCGAGGTGCTGCGTCTGCGGCGGGAGGTCTCGCGGGCCACCGGCGAGCGCGACCAGGCGGCGGCGGCGGTATCGCGGCTCGAGGCCGCCGTGGAGGAGGCGCGTACCCAGTTGAGCGAGGTCGGGACCGAGCGGCGCAGCGATTGGCAGAACGATCTGGCCCAGACGCTGGGCGACCTCAATGCCCTGGACGAATCCAGTACCGGGCTGCAGGACCGGGTGCTGCTGGCCGAGGTGCGTTCGCCGGTGGATGGCGTGGTGCAGCGTCTGGCCATCAACACCATCGGCGGGGTCGCCCAGGCCGGTCAGGAGGTGGTGGAGATCGTGCCCAGTGACGACAAGCTGCTGGTCGAGGCGCGCATCGCCCCCCAGGACATCGCCTTCCTGCGCCCCGGGCAGCCGGCGACCATCAAGCTCACCGCCTACGACTTCGCGATCTACGGCGGGCTGTCGGCCGAGCTCGATCACATCAGCGCCGACACCATCACCGACGACAACGACAACACCTTCTACCTGGTGCGCGTGCGGACCCTGCCGAACGAGAACATTGCGAGCGAGCTGGCGGTGATACCCGGCATGACCGCCCAGGTCGACATCATGACCGGCAAGCGCACCGTGATGCAGTACCTGCTCAAGCCCGTGCTGCGGGCCTGGAGTGACTCCATGGGAGAGCGATGATGGCACACCTCTTCGTCTGTCAGGGGCGCGACGAGATCCCGCGCTGGCGCGAGGCGTTTCCCCAGGCCCGCCTGGTGAGCCCGCAGCAGGCGAGGGCCTGGGCCGGCCGCGACGATCGGGTCTGGGTGATGAGCAACCTCGAGGGGTGGTCGGCCCTGGTGTCGAGCTTCAGTGGGCGGGGCGCCATCCTCGCCGTGTTGAGCTATGCGCCGAACTCGCTCGAGGCCTTCCAGGCCCTGAACGCCGGCGCACGCGGCTACGCCCATGCGCTCTCGCCAGTGGAGCTGTTGCGTCAGGTGGAGGTGGTGATCACCAACCAGGGAATCTGGGTCTGGCCCGAACTGCTCACCCAGGTGGTGGGAGGCACCTTCAAGGCGCTGGGAGGCGAGTCACGGCTGCAGGAGGAGACCCTGGCACTGCTCACCGGGCGGGAGCGGGCGGTGGCCCTGGCCGTGGCCGAGGGGCACAGCAACAAGGCGGTCGCCCGGCGGCTCGACATCACCGAGCGAACCGTCAAGGCCCACCTCGGGGCGGTGTTCCGCAAGCTCGGCGTCCGTGACCGCATGCAACTGATCCTGCGGCTCTCGCACCAGGACGCGAGCGTCTCCGATCCGGGGCGTTGAATGCCGTCTTCAACCAGACGGGACACCACACTCGCTTTCGCCGCATTCCCCGATAAGCCAACAGCACTCTTCTCGGCCGCCATTCTTGATGGTGGTCATGTTTTTCTCCTACCTGTCCATCGGTCCAATACTCAACCGAAGCTTTGTTACTTAATGTGAAGGTATAAGCCGCCCAAGGGTCATGTTCCTCCGCCTTGCGAATGATGGGCACCTGATGCGGCATCCGAAGACGAATACCTCGCAGGGAGTCATGCCATGACCATCGCAACCGTCGTTTCCCTCTCCGGCCAGGCCTGGGCCCGTGACGCCGAAGGCAACCTGCGCGAACTGCGCGTCGGCGATACCCTCCAGGAAGGCGAGACCCTCGTCACCGCCGACAATGCCCGGGTCGAACTCGACTTCGGCGACAATCTCGACCCGACCCTGATCGAGGGTGGCCGGCAGATCGCCATGACGCCGGATCTCGATGCCGACCAGCCCGTGGCCGCAGAGGATGCCAGCGCCCTGGACGAGGATCTCGAGGCGCTGCTCGCCGCCCTCGAGGACGAGGAGGGCGACCTGCTCGATATCTTCGACGCCACGGCGGCCGGCGCCGGCCCGGGGGGCGGCGGTGGCGATGGCCATAGCTTCGTGCGCCTGGCCCGTATCGCGGAAGACACCGACCCGCTGGCCTTCGACTTCAGCGTCGGGCAGCTCGATGGGCCGCCTGAGGGCGGGGCGCCGGGCTTGCTGGCCGAAGTGGAAGCACAAGAGCAAGAGCCTGAACCAGCACCGCCGAGCGAGGAGCCGGAAATTGTCGACGCCATCCCGGAAGCGGGGGCGTCCGGGACCGAGCTCTTCGATGCCCAGCTGCTGCAAGAGGGGGGCTCGGTGTCTAGCGGCACGCTGGGCTTCGACTTCGGTGACGACGGGGTGGGCAGCATCGGCTTCGCCGGCATGGACGGTGCCAGCGGTGTCGTGGGCACCGAGACCGTCACCTACGACTGGGATGCCGGCAGCAACACCCTGACCGCCACCGGTCCGCGCGGTGACCTGTTCATGGCCCAGGTGAACCCGACCACCGGCGAGTACACCCTGACGCTGCTCGACAATGTCCTGCACGCCGAGGGTACCGACGATGCCAGCACCGAGCTGACCTTCACGGTGATCGATGGCAATGGCACCGAGGCCACGGGGTCCCTGACCATTACCTTCTTCGATGCCGTCCCCGAGGCGGTGGACGACGGCGCGGCGATCGACGAGGACGCCGCCGCGCCGCTGACCGGCAGCGTGCTGAGCAACGACACTCAGGGCGCCGACGCCCTGGCCAGCGTGGCGTTCGACGGCACCGCCGCCCAGTACGGCAGCTTCACCGACAACGGCGACGGCACCTGGAGCTACACCCTCGACAACAGCCTGGCGGAAGTCCAGGCACTCGACGACGGCGAGACCCTCACCGAGACCTTCGACTACACCCTGACCGACGCCGACGGCGACACCAGCACCGCCACCCTGACCCTCACCATCAACGGCCAGACCGACGGCCCGCCGGTGATCGACATCGACGACGCCGACGGCGACGCCACCGGCGCCGACAACAGCGTGGTCGAAGGCACCGGCGACACCGTCACCGGTACCATGAGCGTGAGTGCCGAGGCCGGCATCGCCACGGTCACCGTGGGCGGCCAGGACATCACCAACGCCAGCACCACCCCGGTGGTGATCGCCGCCGCCAACGGCACCCTCACCGTGACCGGCTACGACGCCGCCACGGGCGAAATCAGCTACGCGTACACCGAGGACGGCGCCGCCGCCGATCACGGCGCGGGCGACAGCAGCGTGGTGGACAGCTTCGACGTCAGCGTCAGCGACGTGGCCGGCGTGACCACCAGCGACAGTCTCGACATCCAGATCATCGACACCGCCCCCGAGGCGGTGGACGACAGCGCGGCGATCGACGAGGACGCCG
>NZ_JASCQN010000027.1:0-172521 GCF_030010475.1 Halomonas kalidii
GACGAGTCGCTTGCCTTGATGGTTCTGTGACTGGTCACCGACCCATCGACAAGCGCCCACATGAATTACCTGATCGATTGTTAAAGAGCGGCTCCACACCCTGTGAAGAGAGGAGCGTCTCGCTGTTGCTGTGCCGCGTGGCCCAGCGCCCGGCGAGGAAGGCGTATTCTACTGATTCGCTGCGGCGTGTCAAGCGCTGGTCGGCGATGAACTGCCTCCCGTTTTGCTGACCACCTCATCCTGCCCATGGCAGCAATGACTGGCGAATAGAGCCCTTAGCGAGCCCTGTAGCAGAGTGAGGCGCATTCTAGCGAATCCGCCGTGACTGTCAAGATTTATGCTTCCAGAACAATCACTTCTGCCACTCATCACCGCCTGCAACGTTGCCCGTCGCCGGCAGCGGATGCGTACTTTACGGATTTCACAGGGCATGCGCAACCCCCCCGCATCTAAAAAAGGTAGCCCACTCCTCGCCTCTCTGCCATGACTCGCGTCAAGTTTCTCCCTTGCCTGGTCGCCGTGCCGGCAAGACACCTCCCCGAGGCCATTCATGGCGATCGCCTGGACCGGGTCATATCACGAACAGATCGACAAACCTGTGGACCGGGGTGCTCTCCAGGCGAGCCTGATCCTTGCACAGCTCCAGGATCTGCGCACAGCGGCCGGAGGGGAAGCGAGTGGCCAGATTGCGCCTGAACTTCTCTTCCAGCACCGGGATGCCCTCGGCGCGGCGACGACGGTGTCCGATCGGGTATTCGACCTCGACCTTGTCGGTGGCACTGCCGTCCTTGAAGAATACCTGGATGGCATTGGCGATAGAGCGCTTCTCGGGGTCGTGGTAGTCACGGGAGTAGCGCTCATCCTCGACCACCTCCATCTTCTCGCGCAGCTCGTCGATGAGCGGGTTGGCGGCATGGAACTCATCCTCGTAGTGCTCGGCCACCAGGTTGCCGAAGATCAGCGGCACGGCGGTCATGTACTGGAGGCAGTGGTCACGGTCGGCGGGGTTCGCCAGCTTGCCGGACTTGGAGATGATGCGGATCGCCGAGTCATGGGTGGTCAGTACGATCCTGGCGATCTCGTCGAGACGCTCCCTGACCTGAGGATGCAGGGCAACGGCGGCTTCGCAGGCGGTCTGGGCGTGGAACTCGGCCGGGAAGGCAATCTTGAACAGCACGTTCTCCATCACATAGGTGCCGAAGTCGCGCTGGAAGGAGAACTTGCGCTCCGTCTCGGGCTTGAGCTTCTGGTCCTTGTTGGTCTTGGAGAACAGGATGTCGTAGAAGCCCCACTGCGGCGCCGTGAGCACACCGGGGATGCCCATCTCGCCGCGCAGGGCGATATCGGCCAACCGGACCCCCCGCGATGTCGCATCCCCCGCCGCCCAGCTCTTGCGCGAGCCGGCGTTCGGGGCGTGGCGATAGGTGCGCAGGCTCTGGCCGTCGACCCAGGCATGGGACAGGGCGGAGAGCAACTGTTCACGGTCGGCACCCATCATCCTGGCGGCCACCGCCGTGGACGCCACCTTGACCAGCACCACGTGGTCGAGGCCGACACGATTGAAGGAGTTGTCCAGCGCCAGCACGCCCTGGATCTCGTGGGCCATGATCATGGCCTCGAGCACATGGCGCATCCGCAGCGGCGCTTCACCCTCGGCGACTCGCTTCTGGGACAGGTGGTCGGCCACGGCCAGGATGCTACCCAGGTTGTCGGAAGGGTGGCCCCACTCGGCGGCCAGCCAGGTGTCATTGTAATCGAGCCAGCGGATGATCGTGCCGATGTCCCAGGCCGCCTTGACCGGATCGAGGCGGAAGGAGGTGCCGGGCACGCGGGCACCATGGGGCACCACGGTGCCCTCGACGAACGGCCCCAGGTGCTTGGTGCATTCCGGAAAGCGCAGCGCCAGCAAACCACAGCCCAGGGTGTCCATCAGGCAGTTGCGGGCGGTATCCAGGGCCTCGCCGCTCGCGATCCGGTACTCCAGGACGTAGTCGGCGATCCGCTGCAGCTCGACGTCGTAGTCCGGACGGACATTGGTTTCCACCGTCGTACTCATGAGTCTGCCTCCTCTTTCGCTGAATACGAAAAGGCTCGGCCACTTGCCAGGTACCCGGGCACGCCCTTCCCCTGACAGGAGTATCGTTATGGAGTGTCCGGGTGGCCAGAGGCAATTCGGTCGCTCACGCCAGTTGGAAGGCATCGCCGGGTACGCGGACCCAGCCTTCCATCAGCACTCTGGCGCTGCGGCTCATGACTGCCTTTGTCGCCGTCCACTCGCCGTTCACCTCCACGGCTTCGGCACCGACCCGCAACGTACCGGAGGGATGGCCGAAGTGCACGGAGGTGCGCTCGCCGCCGCCCGCGGCGAGGTTGACCAGGGTACCGGGAACCGCCGCGGCGGCGCCGATGGCCACGGCGGCGGTGCCCATCATGGCGTGGTGCAGCTTGCCCATGGAGAGCGCACGCACCAGCAGGTCCACATCGGCGGCCTCGACCAACTTGCCGCTGGAGGCAACGTAGTCGTCCGGCCGGGCCACGAAGGCCACCTTCGGCGTGTGCTGGCGGTTGGCGGCGTCAGCGACATGCTCGATCAGCCCCATGCGCACCGCGCCATGGGCGCGGATGGTCTCGAACATCGCCAGCGCCCTGTCGTCGCCGTTGATCGCCTCCTGCAGCTCGGTGCCGGTGTAGCCGATCGCCTCGGCATTGACGAAGATGGTCGGGATACCCGCATTGATCATGGTGGCCTTGAGGATCCCCACCCCCGGCACCTCGAGGTCGTCGACCGGGTTGCCGGTGGGGAACATCGCCCCCTCGCCGTCGGCCGGGTCCATGAACTCCACCGGGACCTCGGCCGCCGGGAAGGTGACGCCGTCGAGCTCGAAGTCGCCGGTCTCCTGCACCGCACCGTTGGTGATCGGCACCCGGGAGACAATGGTCTTGCCGATGTTGGCCTGCCAGATGCGCACGACAACCACGCCGTTTTCCGGAATGCGCTCAGGGTCCACCAGGCCGTTGCTGATGGCGAAGGGCCCCACGGCAGCGGAAAGGTTCCCGCAGTTGCCGCTCCAGTCGACGAAGGGCGTGTCGATGGCGATCTGGCCGAACAGGTAGTCGACGTCGTGATCGGGGCTCTCGCTCTTCGACAGGATGACCGTCTTGCTGGTGCTGGAGGTCGCCCCGCCCATGCCGTCGATCTGTTTCTGGTAGGGATCGGGACTGCCGATCACCCGCATCAGCAGCCTGTCCCGGGCCTCACCGGGCAACCGGGCGGCCACGGGCAGGTCCTGCAGGCGGAAGAAGACGCCCTTGCTGGTGCCACCACGCATGTAGGTGGCGGGAATCCTGATCTGGGGGACATGTGCCATGGAAATCGCTTCCTGTGGACAGGGAAGGAGCGACCCGGGCCTGGGAGGCGCCGGGTCGACAAGAGGGTTAAACCGATATCAGCCGTTAGCCGGCTCAGCCGACCGCTTCTGCCTCGGCTTCCAGGAAGTCCTGGGCGAAGCGCTGCAGCACGCCACCGGCATCATAGATCGACACTTCCTCCTGGGTATCCAGTCGGCAGGTCACCGGCACTCCCAGGCGTTCACCGTTCCGGCGGGTGATGACCAGGGTCAGGGTGGCACGCGGCGTGAACTCGCCGATCACGTCATAGGTCTCGGTGCCGTCGAGGTCCAGCGTCTTGCGGGTGGTACCGGCCTCGAACTGCAGCGGCAGCACGCCCATGCCGATCAGGTTGGTGCGATGGATGCGCTCGAAGCCCTCGGCGACGATCGCTTCCACGCCGGCCAGGCGTACGCCCTTGGCGGCCCAGTCGCGGGACGAGCCCTGACCGTAGTCGGCGCCGGCGACGATGATCAGCGGTTGTTTGCGCTGCATGTAGGCCTCGATGGCCTCCCACATGCGGGTCACCTGGCCTTCCGGCTCGATACGCGCCAGCGAGCCCTGCTTCACCGCGCCGGTATCATCCCGCACCATCTCGTTGAGCAGCTTGGGGTTGGCGAAGGTGGCCCGCTGGGCCGTCAGGTGATCGCCGCGGTGGGTAGCGTAGGAATTGAAGTCCTTCTCCGGCAGGCCCATCTTCGCCAGGTACTCCCCCGCGGCGCTGTTCGCCATGATGGCATTGGACGGCGACAGGTGATCGGTGGTGATGTTGTCACCGAGCACCGCCAGCGGACGCATGCCCCGCAGGGTACGCTCCCTGGCGAGGGCCCCTTCCCAGTAGGGAGGCCGACGAATGTAGGTGCTCTGCGGGCGCCACTCGTAGAGCGGGCTCACCTGGGCATGTGCGCCCTTGTCCACATCGAACATCGGGATATAGGTCTCCCGGAACTGTTCGGGCCTCACGCTCACCTTGACGATGGCGTCGATCTCCTCGTCGCTCGGCCAGATGTCCATCAGGGTGACGGGATTGCCGGCCGGGTCATGGCCCAGCACGTCCTTCTCGATGTCGAAGCGGATGGTGCCGGCAATCGCGTAGGCCACCACCAGCGGCGGCGAGGCCAGGAAGGCCTGCTTGGCGTAAGGGTGAATCCGCCCGTCGAAGTTGCGATTGCCGGACAGCACCGCGGTGGCGTAGAGATCACGGTCGATGATCTCCTGCTGGATCGCCGGGTCCAGGGCGCCGCTCATGCCGTTGCAGGTGGTGCAGGCGAACGCCACCACGCCGAAGCCCAGCGACTCCAGCTCGGGCAGCAGGTCGGCCTCTTCCAGGTACATCTTCACGGTCTTGGAACCCGGCGCCAACGAGGTCTTCACCCAGGGCTTGCGGGTCAGGCCCAGCCGGTTGGCGTTACGGGCGATCAGGCCGGCCGCCACCATGTTGCGCGGGTTGCTGGTGTTGGTGCAGCTGGTGATGGCGGCGATGATCACCGCGCCATCGGGCATCCTGCCTGCCTCGCTCTCCACCTTGCCGCTGATGCCGCGCGAGGCCAGCTCGGAGGTCGGCAACAGGGCATGGGGGTTGGAGGGGCCGGCCAGGGTGCGCGGCACGCTGGACAGGTCGAAGGTCAGCACGCGCTCGTACTCGGCGTTCGCCAGGCTATCGGCCCACAGGCCGGTCTCCCTGGCGAAACGCTCCACCAGCGCCACCTGGTCGTCGTCGCGACCGGTCAGCCTGAGGTAGTCGATGGTCTGCTCGTCGATGTAGAACATCGCCGCGGTGGCACCATATTCCGGCGTCATGTTGGAGATGGTGGCGCGGTCGCCCACGGTCAGCCTCGAGGCGCCCTCGCCGAAGAACTCCAGGTAGGCCCCCACCACCCGCTCGCGGCGGAGAAACTCGGTCAGCGCCAGCACCATGTCGGTGCTGGTGATGCCCGGCCGCAGCTTGCCGGTCAGCTCGACACCGATGATATCCGGCAGGCGCATCCAGGAGGCACGGCCCAGCATCACGCTCTCGGCTTCCAGGCCGCCCACCCCCACCGAGATCACGCCCAGGGCATCGACCATCGGCGTGTGGCTGTCGGTGCCGACACAGGTATCGACGAAGGCCACGCGCTTTCCATTCGCATCGGGGCGCACCTGGACCACCGGCGACATCTTCTCCAGGTTGATCTGGTGCATGATGCCATTGCCCGGGGGAATCACGTCGACGTTCTCGAACGCGGTCTTGGTCCAGTCGATGAAGTGGAAACGGTCGTCGTTGCGACGATCCTCGATGGCGCGGTTCTTCTCGAAGGCATCCGTCTCGAAGCCGGCATGCTCGACGGCCAGGGAGTGGTCGACGATCAGCTGGGTCGGGACCACCGGATTGACCTTGGCCGGGTCGCCGCCCTTGTCGGCGATGGCGTCACGCAGGCCGGCCAGGTCGACCAGCGCGGTCTGGCCGAGGATGTCGTGACACACCACGCGTGCCGGGAACCAGGGGAAATCGAGGTCGCGCTTGCGTTCGATGATCTGTTCGAGCGAGGCCGTGAGCGTCTCGGGGTCACAGCGGCGCACCAGGTTCTCCGCCAGAACCCGGGAGGTGTAGGGCAGCGTGTCGTAGGCACCGGGCTTGATCGCCTCGACGGCGGCGCGCGCGTCGAAGTAATCCAGCTCGGTGCCGGGAAGCGGTTTACGGTATTGGGTATTCATGGCGTCGGGCGTCTTCCGTGGGATCGGTGCGCAGGCGGCCGCTTGGGCCGCCTTTCGGGTGGGGGCGGTCAGTCACGCTCCTCGATCGGCACCCATACGCTATTCTCGGGGCCGACGTAGTCTGCGCTCGGGCGAATGATGCGGTTGTTGGAGCGCTGCTCGAACACATGGGCGCACCAGCCGGTGACACGCGAACAGACGAAGATCGGCGTGAACAGCTTGGTGGGGATGTCCATGAAGTGGTAGGCGCTGGCGTGGAAGAAGTCGGCGTTGCAGAACAGCTTCTTCTCGCGCCACATGACCGCCTCGACGCGCTCGGAGACCGGGTAGAGCACGCTGTCGCCCACGTCCTCGGCGAGCTTTTTCGACCACTCCTTGATGATGGCGTTGCGCGGGTCGGATTCGCGATAGATCGCGTGGCCGAAGCCCATGATCTTTTCCTTGCGCTCGAGCATGCCCAGAATCTTGCGCTCGGCCTCGTCAGGAGACTGCCAGTTCTCGATCATCGCCATCGCCGCCTCGTTGGCACCGCCGTGCAGCGGGCCGCGCAGCGAGCCGATGGCACCGGTCACACAGGAGTGCAGGTCGGAGAGAGTCGAGGCGCAGACGCGTGCGGTGAAGGTCGAGGCGTTGAACTCGTGCTCGGCATAGAGGATCAGCGAGACGTTCATCACCCGGGCGTGCAGCTCGCTGGGCGCCTCGTCGCGCAGCAGGTGCAGGAAGTGGGCGCCCACCGACTCGTCGTCGGTCTCGGTCTCGATGCGCACGCCGTCATGGGAGTAGCGGTACCAGTAGCAGATGATCGATGGCAGCACCGCCAGCAGGCGGTCGGAGGCGTCCTGCTGCTCGTCGAAGCTCTGCTCGGTCTCCAGGTTACCGAGCATCGAGGCGCCGGTACGCATCACGTCCATGGGGTGGGCGGAGGCCGGAATCTGCTCGAGCACCGCCTTGAGCGCCTGGGGCAGGCCGCGCAGGCCCTTGAGCCTGGTGATGTAGGCGGTAAGCTCGGCCTGGTTGGGCAGCTTGCCCTTGAGCAGCAGGTAGGCCACTTCCTCGAACTTGGCCTTCTCGGCCAGCTCCGCGATGTCAAAGCCACGGTAGGTCAGGCCAGAGCCGGTCTTGCCGACGGTGCACAACGCCGTGCTGCCGGCACTCTGGCCGCGCAGGCCGGTACTACTGACGGATTTATCTGCCATCTCGTGTCTCCTCGTCTTGCACTTGGCTGTCGTAGGCATGCTTGTCGTGTCGTTATTGTCGGGCGTCCGCCACAGCATTCCGGCGCGCGCCTCGTCGCCACCTGTCTCGGCACCCGTCAGTCGGCGCCTTCCTCGAAGAGGGCATCGAGCTTGCGCTCGAAATCGTGGTAGTTGAGAAAGTCGTAGAGCTCGTCGCGGGTCTGCATCAGCTCGACCACGTCCTTCTGGTGCCCCTTGTCGTGGATGCTCTGGTAGACCTTGAGTGCCGCCGCGTTCATGGCGCGGAAGGCCGACAACGGGTAGAGCACCATGCGACAGCCCACCTCCCCCAGCTCCTGCTGACTGAACAGCGGCGTGGCGCCGAACTCGGTGATATTGGCCAGGATCGGGGCGTCGACCTGCTCGCAGAAGGCGCGGTAGTCATCGAGGGAGTGCACCGCCTCGGCGAAGATGGCATCGGCACCGGCCTCGATGCAGGCGTTGGCACGCTCGATGGCGGCGTCCAGCCCCTGCTTCTGGAAGGCATCGGTGCGGGCGATCAGGTAGAAATCCGGATCGATGCGGGCATCGACGGCGGCCTTGATGCGATCGACCATCTCGGCCTGGGAGACGATCGCCTTGTTGGGGCGGTGACCGCAGCGCTTCTGGGCGACCTGGTCCTCGAGGTGCACCGCCGCCACCCCGGCACGCTGCATCTCCTTGACGGTGCGAGCGATATTGAAGGCGCCGCCCCAGCCGGTGTCGATGTCCACCAGCAGCGGCAGCTCGGTGGCACCGGTGATGCGATGGGCATCCTCGACCACGTCGTTCATGGTGGTCATGCCGAGATCCGGCAGGCCGAAGGACGCATTGGCCACGCCACCACCGGACAGGTAGATGGCCCGATGCCCGACGCGTTCGGCCATCATGGCGGTGTAGGCGTTGATGGTGCCGACGATGGGCAGCGGCCGACTGGCGTCGAGAGCGGTGCGGAAGCGAGCCCCCGGTGTCTGTTGCGTCATGCGATCTCTCCTCATGTGTATCCGGATCGGCCTCAGGGGGTCGTCTCGGCTTCCTGTGCCAGAATGGTGGCATAGCGGTCGGCGACATTGGCCCGCGAGGCACTGACGTGTCGACGCATCAACAGTTCGGCCAGTTCGGCATCGCCGGCCTCGATGGCATCGACGATACGATGGTGCTCGACGAAGGCGCGCTGGGGTCGCGAGCCGCTGGCGCTGAATTGGGTGCGATAGAGCCTGACCAGGTAATAGAGGTCGTCACAGAGCAGCGTCATCAGCATGCGGTTGTGACTGCCCTGGACGATGCGAAAGTGGAAGTCCAGGTCGCCCTCGCGCTGATAGTAGGCCTCGCCACGCTTGAGATCGCTCTGACGCTCGTGCAGCGCGAGCACCTCGCGCAGCCCGGCGACCTCCTCGCTGGTCATGTGTTCGGCGGCCAGGCGGGCCGCCATGCTCTCCAGCGCCTCCCGCAGGTCGAACAGTTCCAGCAGCTCCTTCATCGACAGCTTGACCACCCGCGCGCCCACATGGGGCACCCTCTCGATCAGGCGGTGCGCCTCGAGGCGACGCATCGCCTCGCGCAGCGGCCCGCGGGAGATGCCGTAGGCCTTCGACAGCCCGGGCTCGGTAATCTTGCTGCCCGGCGCCAGCTCCCCCCTGACGATGGCGTCCTGAAGCTGCTGGAAGACCCGCTCGGCCAGGGTGCGGACCTCGGGGGTAGCCTGTTCCGGTACGATTGAGTTCATGGCAATTGTCGACAATCAAGTGGTAAAAACACTTTAATCACTGACCGGCAGACGGTCAACCGTGGATAATACGCGACCGACTACACCTTTGGTTGTAGACAACTCACCACGCCAAGCGGGCGATGTCGACAATCCTGGCCGGCTCGTTGACGGGGCGTCCTTGCTCGAGGGCCAACGGGAGGGACAAACCGGGCCATGATGCCTAGAATGAGGCGCCTGTTCAGGGAAGGCACGTTGATGACACCACGACTCGAGATCACCCCCCTGCCCCACCGCGAGGATCCGTTGGGCTACTTCACGGCACTGCGCAACCGCCCCGGTGCCGTGCTGCTCGACAGCGGGCGCCCTGCCGCCCCGGGAGGACGCTACGACATCCTCAGCAGCGACCCGGTAGGTCTGCTCGAGATCGATGCCGAGGGTGAGGTGCACGGTGATCCGGCGCTCGTCGGCCTCTCCCCCTTTGCCGCCCAGCAGGCGCTGCTCGATCGCCTGTCGGCTACGGTGCCCGACAGCGACCTGCCGTTTCTCGGCGGTCTGATCGGTTACTGGAGCTACGACCTGGCGAGCCAGCTGGAGCCGATCCCCGGCCGGGCACGGCGGGTGGTCGACCTCCCCTCGAGTCGCGTCGGCCTGTATGACTGGGCCCTGATCCAGGATCAGGTGCGTCGGGAGACCTGGTTGGTGGCCACCCCCGAACGGCGTCGGCAGGTGGTCGCCTGGCTGGATGAGTCGCCCATGCCGCCAGGCGACTTCCGCCTGACCGCCCCCTTCGCCGGCGAGATGGATCGAGAGGGTTATCTGCAGCGCTTCGACGCCGTGCAGCACTATATCCGTGCCGGCGACTGCTACCAGATCAACCTGGCCCAGCGCTTCAGCGCCCCTTTCGCAGGCGACCTGTGGGCCGCCTACCTGCGACTGCGCGAGGCCACGCCGACTCCCTTCGCCGGCTACCTGGCCTGGCACGACAAGGCGATCCTGTCGCTTTCGCCCGAGCGCTTCCTGCGCTGCCTCGGCGACCAGATCGAGGCGCGCCCGATCAAGGGCACCCGCCCCCGCGGCGACACTCCCGAAGTGGACCGGCGCCTCGCCCTGGACCTCGAGGCGAGCCTCAAGGACCGCGCCGAGAACGTGATGATCGTCGATCTATTACGCAATGATCTGGGGCGGGTCTGCCGCCCGGGCAGCGTCCGGGTACCGCAACTCTGCGGACTCGAGAGCTACGCCAACGTCCACCACCTGGTCAGCGTGGTCACCGGTGAGCTGGACGCGGGGCGTCGTCCCCTGGACCTGCTGGAGGCCGCCTTTCCCGGCGGGTCCATCACCGGCGCGCCCAAGGTACGCGCCATGCAGATCATCGACGAGCTCGAGCCCTGCCGGCGCAGCGCCTACTGCGGCAGTCTCGGCTACGTGGACGTGCGCGGCCGCATGGATACCTCCATTGCCATCCGCACCGCCGTGGCCGATCGCGGCCGGCTGCACCTCTGGGGCGGTGGCGGCCTGGTGGCCGACTCCAGAGGCGAGGACGAGTACGCCGAGACCCTGGACAAGATCCGACACCTGATGGACGCCCTGACGGCCACCGACACTCAGCACGATATGGAATAAGTGGTGGCTTTTTTCTTTCATTTAGATATATCAATCCAATGAAACGGTATTGGGGGACGCTGCGCCGGCTTTGGTAGGGTAAGGCCAACTGCCGTCAACGACCCGGAGCCCCTCATGGCATCATCACTCGACGCTATCAACAGTGACCTTGGCAATGACCCCGACGCCCTGATCCGCTGGGCCCTGGAACAAGGCGAACGCCCCATCTGCACGACCAATTTCCGCCCTTTCGAGGCGGTCATCCTGCACATGGTCACGCGCCAGCGGCCGGACATCCCGGTGGTGTGGATGGACAACGGCTACAACACCGAGGCCACCTACCGCTTCGCCGACGAACTGGTTCAGCGGCTCGATCTCAACCTGATCACCTATCTGCCGCGCCGCTCACGGGCCCACCGGGAAGCCGTGGAGGGCCCGATGCCGGGCATCGAGGACCCTCGCCACGAGGCCTTTACCCGGGAAGTGAAGCTGGAACCCTTCGAGCGCGCGCTGCAGGAAATGGCACCGGACATCTGGTTCACGGCGCTGCGTGCCGAGGACACGCCGGAGCGCGCGCGCATGGCCCCCGTCAGCCGCAATGCCGATGGCTTGCTGAAGGTCTCACCGCTGCTGCACTGGAGCGCCCGGGACATGTACCAGTACCTGCAGGCCCACGACCTGCCCAACAACTTCGACTACTTCGACCCCACCAAGGTCGAGGAGAAGCGGGAGTGCGGTCTGCACCTGCAGCACTGAGCCGGGTCAGCGCACCGGTAGCGCGATCCCCTCGAACAGCCCCTGTTCATGGCGAGGCCCCGCCGTCATGGCGGCATCGACCAGGTCGCGGTTCAGGTGCGAAGCGAAGCGCTGGAGGAAGTCGTACATGTAGCTGCGCATGAAGGTGCCGCGACGGATGCCGATCTTGGTGGTCGAACTCTCGAACAGGTGCCCGGCATCGAGCGCCACAAGGTCGGTATCCTGTTCCGGATCCACCGCCATGTGGGCGACGATTCCCACTCCCATGCCCAGACGCACATAGGTCTTGATCACGTCGGCGTCGGCGGCCGTCAGCACCACGTTGGGAGACAGGCCATGGGCCCTGAAGGCGTCGTCGAGCTGGGATCGGCCGGTGAAGCCGAACACGTAGGTGACCAGCGGATGCGCGGCCAGGGCCTCGAGAGTCAGGGACTCGAGCTGGGCGAGGGGGTGATCCCTGGGGACCAGTACACAGCGATTCCAGCGATAGCAGGGCAGCAACACCAGGTCGTTGAACAGCTCCAGCGACTCGGTGGCGATGGCGAAATCGGCCTGACCGTCGCTGACCATCTGGGCGATCTGCTTGGGTGTGCCCTGCTGCATGTGCAGGGCCACGTCCGGGTACTTGCGGGTGAAATCGCGGATCACCGGAGGCAGCGCATAGCGTGCCTGGGTGTGGGTGGTGGCGATCGACAGGCTGCCGCGGCGTTCGTCGCTGTGCTCCTGGGCCACTTCCTTGATGTTCTCGGTCAGGCGCAGCACCCTGCCGGCCAGTTCGATGATCGCCTGTCCCGCCGGCGTGACCCGGGTGAGGTGCTTGCCGCTGCGGGCGAATATCTCCACACCGAGCTCGTCCTCCAGCAGGCGGATCTGCTTGGAAATCCCCGGCTGCGAGGTAAAGAGGCTCTGGGCCGTCGCCGACACGTTGAGATTGTGACGCGTGACTTCCCAGATATAGCGCAGCTGCTGAAGTTTCATGGTGGACTCGGCTCCCTCTGCCGCCCGACGACTCGATACACGATAGCGATTAAAGCGGCATCATGTAATCACTATATAGCATAAAAGAAAACCGCCCGGATCGGCCCTCCTCCCGACTCATGATAGTCGGGCGCTATGATCCGCCAAGTGGGCTCCCATTTGCCAGCAACCCGGTCGGCCGCTAACATCAGCCGACCGGACACGCCCCAAGCGTGTCACCCCGATCCGCTCGATGCAGCGCAACGTAACTGGAGAATCACATGGCCAACAACGTCGATGTCACCAATGCCAATTTCGAGCAGGAAGTCCTCAAGGCCGAGACACCGGTCCTGCTGAAGTTCTGGGCCCCCTGGTGTGGTCCCTGCAAGGTGATGGCACCGGTGGTCGACGAGGTCGCCGAGGAGCGTACCGGCAACCTCAAGGTCGTCAGCATCAATGTGGACGATGCCCCGGAGATCGCCGCCGAACAGGGAGTGCGTGGCGTTCCCACCGTGATGCTGTTCAAGTCGGGCAGCAAGGTGGCGTCCCTGGTCGGCGCCCAGTCCAAGTCGCAGCTGGTACAGTTCATCGACCAGAACGCCTGATCGGCTACCGCGGGAACACAGATGCCTCGCCCCGGCTCCGGCCGGGGCGAGGCCGTTCTGGGCTCATCCCGTGTCGTCACGCCGGGAGGGCGGCTGGTCGGCATCCTCGATGTCATCGTCGACGAAGCGCTCGCCGGGACCCAGCAGGTGGGCGATCCAGCGGGTATCGGGGTGACTGTCGAGGGCGATCTTGAGCGTCATGGTCAGCACCACCGAGAGCAGCATCCCCACCGCACCGAACACCCAGCCCCACACCACCAGTGAGAGAAAGGCCACGAAGGTCGACAGCCCCAGCGCTCGCCCCATGACCCGTGGCTCCACCAGGTTGCCGAGCACGAAGTTGATCACCAGATAGGCCGAGGCCAGCAGCATCGCCGACCACAGCCCGCCATCCTGGGCCACCAGCAGCAGCAGGACCGGCGGAACGGCGGCGATCGCCGAACCGATATTGGGAATGAAGTTGAGGGCAAAGGCGAGCACGGCCCACAGCAAGGGAAAATCCACGCCCACCAGCAGACAGGCCAACCAGACCAGCACCCCGGTCACCAGGCTGATCATCGTCTTGACGGCCAGGTAGCGCTTGAGCGTCAGGCTGAACTCGCCGAAACGGCGCAGGCTCGGCGCCGGATTGGACAGCGCCCGCGAGACCTTGTCGCGAAAATTGAGCGTCTCGAACAGCATGAACACCACCAACAGTGCCACCACCACGCTCTGCACCAGCAGGTTGCCCAGCTCACCGAGCAGTGCCGTCACCCAGGCGCCATCGTCCTCGATCTCCAGTAGACTGGCCAGGCGTTCCGGGTCGATGGCGAGCCCCATGGTGGCGAGCCTGTCGAGGAGACTCAGGTAGTACTCGTAGAGCCGCGTCTCGATGCCCGGCAGGGCCTCGACGAAGGTGCCGAAGCTGTTCACGACCAGCAGCCCCAGCAGAGACAGGAACACCCCGATCACCAGCAGGGTGAGCCAGACCGCCAGACGCAGGCTGAGCCCCAGGCGATGGAGCCACTGCACCGGTGCCGTGCAGACCACCGCGATGAACAGCGCCAGCAGCAGCGGCACGATCAGGTCCGACCCCGCCTTCATGCCGGCGATGATGATCACCAGGGCGGCCAGAGCCAGCGTGAGGTTGAGGGGGACGGTCCGTAAGGACTCGTCGTCGGGAAGGCGCATGCCGGGATCCCTACCAGCCAGTGAACACTCATGATGCCGCCTGCCGGGCGCGGGTACAAACCGTTTGAAATCCCCCTGGAAGAAGATGCAGATTCGATGGATGCTGCCCCGACCGCGGAACCACGGCTGACGTCTGCGCTCGAAGCAGGGCGCGGTATCATGCCGCCGCGTCCACCACCCGTTGCAAGGAGGCTTCCATGTCGCTCTCTCCGTCACCCCGGCAGCTGCTGCTGGGTGCCATACTCGTCGCCACGTCACTGATCGCCACCACCACGCTGGCCGAGGAGCCCCGCTCGCGGCTCGATGTCCAGGCCGAGGCCCAACTGGACGTGATACCCGATCGTGCCACCCTCAGCGCGCGCCTCTGGGAACGCACGCCGGCCATCGCCCAGCGAGACGACACCGCCAACGACCCCGATGCCCTGCGCGAGGCCCGCGACCGCCTGGAGACGCGCGCGGCCACCCTGATCCGCACCCTGGAAGAGGCCGGCCTGGAGCGCGAGGCGATCGGCGCCGGCTCCCTGAACGTGCAGCCCGAATACCTGCCCGGCGAGAGGCACGGAGGCGACGATCGCGAGACGCTGGTGCGCACCCGCCTCGAGCGCCCCTTCCGGGTCGAGATCGAGGACCTGGAACGCCTGCCGCTGCTGCTCGATGCCCTGACCGAGGCCGGCGTCGATGCGCTGGATGGCGTGACCTACGACCTCGCCGATCGTGACGCCGCCACCGACGAGGCGCTGGTCCAGGCACTGGAGAGGGCCCGCCGCAAGGCCGAGCTGATGGCCGAGACCCTGGGCGTGTCGCTGGGCGCGGTGACCGGCATCGCCGAGACTCGCCCCCCGGTCTATGCCCCACGCATGATGGCCATGAGCGCCGATGCCCGGGAGAGCGCGCCACAGGCCGAGTACCGCCCCGGCACCATCACCATCGAGGCAGGCGTCAGCGTCAGTTGGGAGATTGAACCACAGCCGTAAGCTGGAACCGCAGCATTCCCTCAAGCCAAACAAGCACAACCCCCATCGGACAATCCCGGATGGGGGTTGTTGATCTTCAAGCTTCCAGGCGCGAAGCGCCGCTCTTCAAGCTTACAGCGACCATTAACGCCTCAAGCGTTAATGGTATCGATCCCGCCCATATAGGGCCGCAGCGCCTCGGGCACGGCGATGGAACCGTCGGCGTTCTGGTGGTTCTCCATCACCGCGATCAGGCAGCGGCCCACCGCCAGGCCGGAACCGTTGAGGGTATGCAGCAGCTGCGGCTTCTTCTGTTCGGGATGGCGGAAGCGCGCCTGCATGCGCCGTGCCTGGAAGTCCTCGCAGTTGGACACCGAGGAGATCTCTCGGTAGGTGGCCTGGCTCGGCAGCCACACCTCCAGGTCGTAGGTCTTGGCGGCGCCGAACCCCATGTCGCCGGTGCACAGGGTCACCACCCGATAGGGCAGCTCCAGCGCCTGGAGGATCGCCTCGGCGTGGCCGCGCATTTCCTCCAGCGCCTCGTAGCTGCGCTCGGGCTCGACCAGCTGCACCATCTCCACCTTGTCGAACTGGTGCTGGCGGATCATGCCGCGGGTGTCACGGCCGTGGGAGCCCGCCTCGCTGCGGAAGCACGGCGTATGGGCGGTGAGCTTCACCGGCAGCGCCTTGAAGTCGAGGATCTCGTCCCGGGCGAAGTTGGTCAGCGGGACCTCGGCGGTGGGGATCAGATGGTAGCCGCGCTCGTCGTCGAGGCGGAACAGGTCCTCGCCAAATTTCGGCAACTGCCCGGTCCCGAAGAGCGAGTCGGCGTTGACCATGTAGGGGACATAGCACTCCTCGTAGCCGTGCTCGAGGGTCTGCTTGTCGAGCATGAACTGGGTCAGCGCCCGATGCAGCCGGGCGATCTGGCTGCGCATCACCGCGAAGCGCGCCCCGGTCAGCTTGGCCGCCAGGTCGAAGTCCAACTGGCCCAACTTGGCGCCCAGGTCCACATGGTCGCGGACCTCGAAGTCGAAGGCCTTCGGCGTGCCCCAACGGTGCAGCTCGAGGTTCTCCTCCTCGCTCTCGCCTACCGGCACGCTCTCGTGGGCCAGGTTGGGGATGCCGCTGACCAGGCCGTCCCACTCCTCCTGCACCTCGACCAGGCGCACCTTGGCGGTGTCCAGGCGCTCGCCCAGATCGGACACCTCATCGAGCAGCGGCTGGATGTCCTCGCCCTGGGCCTTGGCCTTGCCGATCGCCTTGGAACGGGTGTTACGCTCGTTCTGCAGGGACTCGGTCTCGGCCTGCAGCTCGCGACGCCGGGCCTCCAGCGTCGCGAGCCGCTCGGTATCGAGAGTGAAGCCCCGCGTGGCCAGTCGTTGGGCGACCGCATCGAGGTCGCTGCGCAGCAGTTTGGGATCGAGCATGGAATCCGGTCCGTTGCAGTCGTGAAAATCGATAGGGCTGTCGGTGACGACAGGCAAGACAGGCCGCCCATTGTAGGCAAAAGCCCGGCAGGGCGCCACGCGCCGGGATGCGCGCCACCGCCCTCTCGCGGTAGAGTAGGGCCATTCCCTCCCACCGTCGGGCCACGTCGCGGCGGCATCACAACAGAATACGACCATCATGATCGCAAGACTGGACACCACCGGCGAGCCCATCCACGCGACCCAGGAGGCCCCCTATCGGCGCTTCCTCGCGGCCCTCTCGGCCGCCGGCTTCGAGGGCGAGATCGCTCCCGACTACGCCAACCGCACGGTGCTCGCCACCGACAACTCCATCTACCAGCGCCTGCCCCAGGCGGTGCTCTACCCGAAGAACACCGCCGATCTCGAGCGCATCGCGCACCTCGCCGGCCAGGTGGAACACCGCCGGGTGGTACTGACCCCGCGCGGCGGCGGTACCGGCACCAACGGCCAGTCGCTTACCGACGGCCTGGTGGTGGACGTCTCCCGACACATGAACCGGATCCTCGAGATCGACGTCGAGAACCGCCGGGTGCGGGTCCAGGCCGGGGTGGTCAAGGACCAGCTCAACGCCGCCTTGAAGCCCCACGGCCTGTTCTTCGCCCCCGAGCTCTCCACCTCCAACCGCGCGACGATCGGCGGCATGATCTCCACCGATGCCAGCGGCCAGGGCAGTTGCGAATACGGCAAGACCCGCGACCACGTGCTCGAACTCGACAGCGTGCTGCTCGGCGGCGAGCGCCTGACCAGCCGCCCGGTGGAGGACGCCGACCTCGCGACGCTCTGCGCGCGCGACGATGTCACCGGCCGTGCCTATCGTACCGCCCGGGAGCTCATCGACACCCAGGGCGAGCTGATCCGCGCCAAGTTCCCACCGCTCAACCGCTGCCTGACCGGCTACGATCTGGCGCATCTGCGCGATGCCGAGGGCCGGCTCGACATGAACAGCCTGCTGTGCGGCTCCGAGGGTTCGCTGGGACTGCTCAACGAGGCGGTGCTCAACGTGCTGCCGATCCCCAGGCACTCGACGCTGGTCAACGTGCGCTACGCCGGCTTCATGGATGCCCTGCGCGACGCCAAGGCACTGATGGCGAGCAGTGCCAAGCCCACCTCCATCGAGACGGTGGACGACACCGTGCTGCTGCTGGCCATGGAGGATTTCATCTGGGACAGCGTCGCCGAGTTTTTTCCAGCCAGCGAGCCCGTCCCATCCGGCCAGGGCGGTGACACCGCCACGGCCACTCGCCCGGCGGTGGCGATCCGCGGCATCAACCTGGTCGAGTTCAACGACGACGACCCCGCGCGGCTGGCCGAACGGGTCGCGGCCTTCTGCCGCCATCTGGAGGCGGACGCGAGCGTCGAGCGCCTGGGCTACACCCTGGCCGAGGGACGCGATGCCATCCAGCGCGTCTACGCCATGCGCAAGCGCGCCGTGGGCCTGCTCGGCAACGTCCAGGGCGAGAAGCGTCCCATTCCCTTCGTCGAGGATACCGCGGTGCCGCCGGAGCACCTGGCGGACTTCATCGGTGAGTTCCGCGCCGCCCTGGATGCCCGCGGCCTCGAGTACGGCATGTTCGGCCACGTGGACGCCGGGGTGCTCCACGTGCGCCCGGCCATCGACATGAAGGACCCGGCGCAGGAGCGGCTGATCCGCGAGGTCTCCGACGAAGTGGCCACGCTCACCCACAAGTACCACGGCCTGCTGTGGGGCGAGCACGGCAAGGGCGTGCGCTCGGAATACGCGCCCCGGTTCTTCGGCGAACTCTATCCCAGCCTGCAGCGGGTCAAGGCTGCCTTCGACCCCCACAACCAGTTGAACCCCGGCAAGATCGCCACACCGCTCTCTATCCCGCCCGACGCCGCGGGAAAGGCGCTTGATACCCCGCCCGACGCCGCGGGCGCTACCGGTGCCGCCGCCACGGAAGCGCCGGCAAGGCTGGTCGACCCGGGCCTCTTGACCATCGACGGCGTGCCCACCCGCGGCCAGTACGATCGCCAGATCGACGAGCGGGTCTGGCAGGCCCACGGCGCCGCCGTCTACTGCAACGGCAACGGCGCCTGCTACAACTACGATCCCGATGACGCCATGTGCCCCTCCTGGAAGGCCACCCGGGAACGGGTCCACTCGCCCAAGGGGCGCGCCAGCCTGGTGCGCGAATGGTTGCGCCTGCAGGGCGCATCCGGCATCGACCTGGTGGAGGAATCGAAGAAGAAGCAGGCCGAGGGCGCCTGGGGCTTCGTCAAGGACTTCCCGCTGCGGCTCAGGAACACCCTGGCCAGGCGGCGCGGCGAGGCCGACTTCTCCCACGAGGTCTACGCGGCCATGGCCGGCTGCCTGGCCTGCAAGTCCTGCGCCGGCCAGTGCCCGGTCAAGGTCAATATCCCCGAGGCGCGCTCCCAGTTCCTCGAGGTCTACCACGGCCGCTACCTGCGCCCGCTGCGCGACTACCTGATCGGCGGCCTGGAGTTCATGGTGCCGACGCTCTCCCGGGTGGCGCCGCTCTATAACGCCGCCCTGGGCAACCGCCTGGTGGACCGCCTGCTGGCCGGCCCCATCGGCATGGTCGACAGCCCGCGATTGTCACGAGCGAGCCTGGCGAAACAGCTGCGCGCCTGGGGCGTCGCCGAGGCGACCCCCATCTCGCTCGGCCTGCTCACCGAGGTCCAGAAGGCCCGCAGCGTGGTGATCGTCCAGGACGCCTTCACCAGCTACTTCGAGGCCCGGCTGGTGATGGACATCGTCGAGCTGCTCAGCCGCCTCGACGTGCGGGTGTTCGTGGCGCCCTTCGCCCCCAGCGGCAAGCCGCTCAACGTCCAGGGCTTCCTCGGCGCCTTCGAGCGCACCGCCGAGAAGCAGGCCCGGCGACTGCGCACGCTGGCCGAGTTCGGCGTGCCGCTGGTGGGCATCGACCCGGCCATGACCCTGACCTACCGCCAGGAGTACGTGAAGGCGCTGGGCGAGGACGCCGTGCCCGAGGTGCTGATGCTACAGGAGTGGCTGGTGGCCCAGACGCCCTACCTGGCGCCGCGGGGCGGGGGCGAACAGGCCGATCCCGGCTACCGGCTGCTCGCCCACTGCACCGAGGCCACCAACGCCCCGGGCAGCCCCAAGGCCTGGCAGCAGGTGTTCGCCGCCTTCGGCCTCGACCTCGAGCTGGTCGCCACCGGCTGCTGCGGCATGTCCGGCACCTACGGCCACGAGGCCCGCAACCGCGCCACCTCCCGGGCCATCTACGGGCTCTCCTGGCAGACGCTGGTGGAAGACGAGACCAACGCCGGGCGCCTGCTGGCCACCGGCTACTCCTGCCGCAGCCAGGTCAAGCGGCTCTCCGACACGGCGCTTCCCCACCCACTGCAGGCCCTGCTCATGGAACTCAAGAGGCGCGGCTGAGCCAGCACGTAAAAACGCGCCCATCGGTAACACCACCGGTGGGCGCCCTGCCCCACTCAGGAGGCGATCCCATGAACCGCACCCTGATCCTGATCGGCCTGCTCATCATCGCCATCGGCCTGCTCTGGCCCTGGCTCTCAAGATTTCCCTTTGGGCAGTTGCCCGGTGATATCGTCATCCGACGCGAGAACGTCTCCTTCTACTTCCCCATCACCACCATGATCCTGCTGAGCCTGCTGGTCTCGGCCATCCTCTGGCTCTTCCACCGCTGAACGCGACAGCGGGCAGCCCTGAGGCTGCCCGCTGTCGTATCCGGACCACCACTACTAACACCTAGAAGAACAGTCGCCGCAGTGCCTCGCCGGGATCGTCCTCGCGCATGCAGGCCTCCCCCACCAGGAAGGCGTTGACGTCGTGTTCGCGCATGCGCAGCACGTCATTGCGAGTGTGGATGCCCGACTCGGTGACCACGGTGACGCCGGCGGGGATGCGCGGCAGCAGTTCCAGGGTGGTCTCGAGCCGAGTGTCGAAGGTGTGCAGGTCGCGATTGTTGATGCCCACCAGGGAGAGGTCGAGCTTCAATGCCCGCTCGAGCTCCAGGGCGTCGTGCACCTCCACCAGCACGTCCATGCCGAGCTCCACGGCCTGGCGATGGAGGTCCCGCATGCGGGCGTCGTCCATGGCGGCGGCGATCAGCAGGATGCAGTCGGCGCCGATGGCTCGCGCCTCGCTCACCTGATAGCCGTGGATGATGAAGTCCTTGCGGATCACCGGCAGCGAGCAGGCGTCGCGCACCTCGACCAGGAAGTCTTCGTGGCCCTGGAAGAAGTCGGCATCGGTGAGCACCGAGAGGCAGGCGGCACCGCCGGCGGCGTAGAGTGCGGCGATCTCGGCCGGGTGGAAATCCTCGCGTATCACGCCCTTGGAGGGCGAGGCCTTCTTGATCTCGGCGATCACCGCCGGGTCACCCTCGGCGATACAGCGATCCAGCGCCGAGATGAAACCTCGCGGGGCACCCTGCTTCCGGGCCAGGACCAGCAGTTCCTGCTCGGATACCGCGCGACGGCGCTCGGCGACCTCCTCGTCCTTGCGGGCCAGGATACGGGTGAGAATGGTTGGGATGGCAGCACTCATGTCGGTGTCCTGGTGATCGAGAAACGGAGCGCGTACTCAGGGAGTGAGCACGCGGGTGAAGTCGGCGAGTTCCTTCATCTTCTCCAGCGGCAGTTTCGAGGCCTGGGCATCCTGGGCCATCGCCACGCCCTCCTTGAAGTTGTCGGCGACGCCGGCGCAGTAGAGCGCCGCCCCGGCGTTGAGCGCGACGATATCCGCCGCCACCCCTTCCCCCACCAGGGCCTCACGCACCAGCCGCAGGCTGTCCTCGGCGCTGAGTACCTTGAGCGCATCCAGTGGCTGACGCGCGATGCCCACGTCTTCGGGCGCGATGGTGTACTCGCGGATCGCGCCGTCCTTCAGCTCGGCGACCCGGGTCGGGGCGGCCAACGAGATCTCGTCGAGGCCATCCTCGGCATGCACCACCATGACATGGCGACTGCCCAGGGTCTTGAGCACTTCGGCCATCAGCGGCACCAGCTCGGCGGCATAGACGCCGAGCACCTGATTGGGCGCGCCCGCCGGATTGGTCAAGGGACCGAGGATGTTGAACAGGGTGCGCACCCCCATTTCGCGACGCGGCGCCACCGCGAAGCGCATCGCCGGGTGGTGGTTGGGGGCGAACATGAAGCCGACGCCCACCTGCTCGATGCAGCGCCCCACCTGCTCGGCGTCCAGATCCAGGTGGATGCCGGCCACCGCGAACAGGTCGGCGCTGCCGGACGACGACGACACGCCCCGGTTGCCATGCTTGGCCACATGGGCGCCGCCGGCGGCGGCCACGAAACTCGAGGCGGTGGAGACATTGAACAGGTTGGCGCCGTCGCCGCCGGTGCCGACGATGTCGACCACGTTCTCGGCCGTGACCCTGACCGGGTTCATCAATTCGCGCATCACCTGGGCGGCGGCGCTGATCTCCTCGACGCTCTCGCCCTTCATCGCCATGCCCATCAGAAAGGCAGCGATCTGGGCGTCGCTGGCCTCGCCGGTCATGATCTGGCGCATCACCGCATGGGTGTCATCGAAACTCAGGCTCTCGCGGCGCATCACCGCGGCGATGGCCTCTCGCATCTGCATGGGACGATTCTCCTCTCGCTTGCGCGGCTCAGCGGCGTCTCAGGAAGTTGGCCAGCAGCTCGTGCCCCTGGCGGGTCAGGATCGACTCGGGGTGGAACTGCACCCCCTCGACATCCAGCTCACGGTGGCGCAACCCCATGATCAACCCCGGGGTAACGTCGTCGTCGTCGGTCCAGGCGGTGACCTCGAGGCAGGCCGGCAGGCTCTGCCGCTCCACCACCAGGGAGTGGTAGCGGGTCACCTCGAGTGGATCCTCCAGCCCCGCGAACACGCCCTCGCCACGATGGCGAATCCTCGAGGTCTTGCCGTGCATCACCTGGGGGGCCCGCACCACGCTGCCGCCATAGACCTGGCCGATCGCCTGATGGCCGAGGCACACACCGAGGATGGGAAGCCTCCCGGCAAAGTGGCGGATCGCCGCCATGGAGATGCCGGCCTCGTTGGGGGTGCAGGGCCCCGGCGAGATCACCAGGTGGCTGGGCGCGAGCGCCTCGATCTCCTCGAGGGTGATGGCATCGTTGCGGTGGGTGACCACTTCGGCCCCTAGCTCACCCAGGTACTGCACCACATTGAAGGTGAAACTGTCGTAATTGTCGATCATCAGCACGGACATGGATCGCTCTCCGGCGCTCGCCCGGCAACGCCAGGCGATGGAAATCAGGGGATCACTCGAGCACGAAGGTTATCGGGACCATCGCTACTCGAGGTTGTCGAGGCCGCGCTCGGCCATGGCCACGGCGCGGAACAGGGCACGTCCCTTGTTGAGGGTCTCCTGCCACTCCAGCTCGGGCTGTGAGTCGGCCACGATCCCGGCGCCGGCCTGGACGTGAAGCTCGCCATCCTTGATCACCGCGGTGCGGATGGCGATGGCGGTATCCATGTTGCCGTGCCAGGAGAGATAGCCCACGGCGCCGGAGTAGATACCGCGTTTGACCGGCTCCAGCTCGTCGATGATCTCCATCGCGCGGATCTTGGGCGCGCCGGAGAGAGTGCCCGCCGGGAAGGTCGCCCGCAGTACGTCCATCGCGGTCAGCCCCGGCCGCAACCGGCCGGTGACATTGGAGACGATGTGCATGACGTGGGAGTAGCGCTCCACCACCATCCGGTCGGTGACCTCCACCGACCCCGTCTCGCTGATGCGACCCACATCGTTGCGGCCCAGGTCGATCAGCATCAGGTGTTCGGCGCGCTCCTTGGGATCGCCCAGCAGGTCGGCCTCCAGGGCCCGGTCCTCCTCTTCCGTCCTGCCCCGCACCCGAGTGCCGGCGATCGGCCGCACGGTGACCTCGCCATCCTCCAGGCGGGTGAGGATCTCCGGCGAGGAACCCACCACCTGGTGGTCGTCGAGGTTGAGGAAGAACATGTAGGGCGAAGGGTTGAGGCTGCGCAGCGCCCGGTAGAGGTCCAGCGGCGAGGCCCGGTAGGGGATCGACATGCGCTGGGATGGCACGCACTGCATCACGTCGCCGGCCAGCACGTACTCCTTGATCGTCTCCACCGCGGCCTTGAAGCCCTCCTCGGTGAAGCCAGAGGTGAAGTGCCCCTCTTCCACCGCGGCGCCACCGGTGCCGGGGCTGATGGTATTGAGGGTGGCACTGCGCAGGCGCACCTCGAGCTGCTCGAGGTGCGCGCGAGCGCGCTCGTAGGCGTCCGGGTCGGCCGGATCGGCGTGAGTCCAGAGGGTCAGCCGGCCCGACAGGTTGTCGAACACCACCAGGTCGTTGCAGACCATCAGCAGGATGTCCGGCACGCCGATGGGATCGGGTTTCTGCACGCCGCGCAGGCGCGGTTCGATATAGCGGATGGTGTCGTAGCCGAAGTAGCCCACCAGGCCACCGTCGAAACGCGGCTGATCGTCGAGACGCGGCACCTTGAAGCGCGACTGGAACTGCTCGATCCAGGCCAGCGGATCCTCGACCTCGGTGGCACCCTGGCGCTCGCCGTCGACGACATGACTGACGGAGAAACCGCGCACCTCGATGCGCTCGCGACACGGCAGCCCGATGATCGAGTAGCGTCCCCACTTCTCGCCGCCTTGCACGGACTCCAGCAGGAAGGTCCAGGGCTCGTCGGCGAGCTTCAGGTAGGTGGACAGGGGCGTGTCGAGATCGGCCAGTACCTCGCGGGTGACCGGAATGCGGTTGTAGCCGGCGGTCGCCAGCTCACGGAAACGTTCGGGGGTCATCATGCCCGGATCCTCGATGATGGAAGTTGGCGATGGTGGTGACGGAGACGAGCGGAAGCCCGCTCAGCTGTGGAGCGTCACCATCGCCAGCCGCCGGGCACGGCGAGCGGCGCAGTCGGGTAGGCGGCGACCAGGGGGTCACCACCACGATAGGAGAGGTCATCCAGCGTCATGCGGCCGTCCATCGAAGCGTTTCCCGCGAGGGAAGTTATGATAGCGAAAACATATTGACCAGGCAGCGCTCATAGCGACAGCCAAAGTTACCCTAAACGAGTTCCGCCAGCGATTCAACTACCGCATCCGGGCCGCAGTCGCGCACCGGTTCGCCGTGATTGTAGCCGTAGGACACCGCCAGGGTACGGAAGCCCGCGCGCCGGCCCGCCGCGACGTCGTGGCGCGAATCCCCCACCATCAGGCAGGCCTCCGGCACCACCCGGAAGTGGGTCGCCACGTGCAGCAAGGGGGCCGGGGAGGGCTTCTTCTCCGGCAGGCTGTCGCCGCCGAGACACAGCCCGAAGTGTTTCTCCAGGCCGAAACCCTCGAGGATCGGGGCAATGAAGGCGAAGGGCTTGTTGGTCACCAGTGCCAGCGGCAATCCGCGTGCCCGCAGGCCATCCAGCGCCTCGCGCGCCCCGGGATAGAGCCGGGTGCGCGAGGCGGGAGCACGCCCGTAGTGCCCGAGAAAGCCCTGGTGACCACGTTCCAGCCAATCTGCCGTCGGCGTGCTGCCCAGTGCATCGGCCAGGGCGCGCTCCATCAGCTTGAGCGAGCCGTTGCCGACCCAGGCCCGCACCCTGGCCTCGCCGGCCGGCGCGAGCCCGAGGTCGACCAGGGCGGCATCCACCGCCACGGCCAGGTCGGGCACGGAGTCGATCAGCGTACCGTCGAGATCGAAGGTCACCAGCCGGATGCCGTCGAGGAGTGGGTGCATGGGAATCCTCCGCGGAAGGAAAGTTACCATTGTGCCGGATTGCCCATGGGCAGGGAATGCGGGCCGGCTTATGCTGGTACCCCCTTTATTCTCAGGAACTCACTCATGAGCGTACCAAGAATCGTGGTCGTCGGCGGTGGCGCCGGGGGCCTGGAGCTGGTCACCCGGCTCGGCCGCAGGCTCGGCAGGCGAGGCAAGGCCGAGATCGTGCTGGTGGACCGCAACTCGACCCATATCTGGAAGCCGCTACTGCACGAGGTCGCCACCGGCGCCCTGGATTCCGGACTGGACGAGATCGCCTATCAGGGGCACGCCCGGGCCCATGGCTACCAGTTCCAGCGCGGTACCCTGTGCGGCCTGGACCGGGAGGCGCGCACCCTGACCCTGGCGCCGATCCTCGACGACGACGGTGTCGAGGTGCTGCCCTCGCGGACCCTGCCCTACGACGAGCTGGTGATCGCCGTCGGCAGCGTCAGTAACGACTTCGGCACCCCGGGTGTCGCCGAACACTGCCACTTCCTGGACAGCCCCCACCAGGCCGAGGCCTTTCGTCGCGACATGCTCAATGTCTTCCTGCGCTACAACGCCCCGCAGCGGCAACGGAACCCGCGGATGGCAGTGGGGATCGTCGGCGCCGGCGCCACCGGCGTGGAGCTCGCCGCCGAGCTCTACGACGCCTCCCAGATGCTCAACAGCTATGGGTTCACTCCCCTCGAGAGCGAGCAACTCGAGGTGCACCTGATCGAGGCGGCTCCGGGCATCCTGCCGGCCCTGCCCGACCGCATCAGTCGGGCGGTGCATGCCGAGCTGGAGCGCCTCGGCGTCCGGGTGCACGTGGCGACACGGGTCACTGAGGTCGACTCCTCCGCCATCGTCACCGCCAGCGGTGAACGGATCGAGACCGACCTGAGCGTCTGGGCCGCCGGCATCAAGGCACCGGCCTTTCTCTCGGAGCTGGGCCTGGCGACGGAACGCAACCATCGCCTCAAGGTCGACGCCACCCTGCAGAGCGTCGACGATCCGCACATCTTCGCCTTCGGCGACTGTGCCAGCTGCCCCCAGGCGGGCGATGCGACGGTCCCCCCCCGCGCCCAGGCCGCCCACCAGCAGGCCAGCCGGCTGTATCGCAACCTGTTGGCACGGCTCGACGGCAAGCCGCTCAAGCCGTTCGTGTTCCGGGACCGGGGCTCGCTGATCTCGCTGGCCCATTTCGATGCCATCGGCAGCCTGATGCGCGGCGCCTCGGCACGCAGCCTGTTCATCGAGGGCCACCTCGCCAAGTTCTTCTACGCCTCGCTCTACCGCATGCACCAGCGCGCCATTCACGGCAGTCTGAAGACCGCCCTGATGGTGGTGGTGGATGGGCTCAACCGCTTCCTCAAGCCACGCATGAAGCTGCACTGAGCCGGACAGCGTCCGGGGCCGTCGTCGAACCGGCGGCGGCCCCGGGCGCTGCCTCAGCGTTCGAGCGCGGCCTCCTGGCTAACGGTGTCGCGGATGGCCTGCTTTCGGGCGCTCCGCCAGCCAGGCTCGCTTCTCCGTCGCCGGGAGACGCTTGAGCCAGGCCTCGAGCCGCAGCGCCTCGCCGCGGCTACCCACCGCCTCGTGGTGAACCAGTCGCAGGGGCCCGCGGCCACGCAACGCCTTGGCCCCACGCCCGGCACGGTGCTCGGCGAGCCGCCGCGTCACGTCGGTGGTGATGCCGGTATAGAGGGCACCACCGGCGGTCTCGATCAGGTAGAGGTGCCACCGCGGCGCCGGCGCCCCGCCGCCCTCCGCGCGACTCACCGGCGGATCACGGCCAGCTGCTCGCGGAACTCGCGGATCACGCTGTCGTAGCGATGCGGGTCGGCCTCGCTGCCGGCCTTGAACACCGCCGAACCGGCGACGAAGGTATCGGCCCCGGCCCGGGCGATCTCGGCGATGTTGTCGACCTTGACGCCGCCGTCGATCTCGAGGCGGATGTCGAGCCCCGAGGCGTCGATGCGTCGACGCGCCTCGCGCAACTTGTCCAGGGTGCCGGGCAGGAACGACTGGCCGCCGAAGCCGGGGTTGACGCTCATCAGCAGGATCATGTCGACCTTGTCCATCACATGGTCGAGGTAGGCGAGCGGGGTGGCCGGATTGAACACCAGCCCCGCCTTGCAGCCGCCGTCGCGGATCAGCTGCAGGGAGCGATCGATGTGGTCGGACGCCTCCGGGTGAAAGGTGATATAGCTCGCGCCGGCCTCGATGAAGTCACCGATCAGCCGGTCCACCGGCCGCACCATCAGGTGCGCGTCGATGGGCGCCGTCACGCCGTGCTTCCTCAGCGCCTCGCAGACCATGGGCCCGATGGTCAGGTTGGGCACATAGTGATTGTCCATCACATCGAAGTGGACGATGTCGGCCCCGGAAGCCAGCACGTTGTCCACCTCCTCGCCCAGGCGCGCGAAGTCGGCGGAGAGGATCGAGGGGGCGATGAGGAAGTCACGGGTCGCGTCGGTCATGGAAGTGTCCAGGCGGTTGCTCCAGAAAGAGTGCATTCTAGCAGAGGCACCCGTCTGGCAGCAGGCGCCACGGTTGTCGACGCCCGGGTCATGAAGAGCGACCATCAGTCTTTATTCCAAAAACAAATAAATAACGTGATTGTAATTCCTAAAATCGAGAATTAACCTTGTTGTTAGCGTCCAAACCATCTTCGGAGTCCCCCATGACCGCATCGCGCCTCCTCAAGCAGAGCCTGCTCGCCATCGCCCTGGGCACCGGCCTTGCCGGCCCGGCCATGGCCGCCGAGCGCGAACTGCTCAACTCCTCCTACGACATCGCTCGCGAGCTGTTCGCCGCCATCAATCCGGAGTTCACGGCCCGGTGGCAGGCCGAGCACGACGAAGAGGTCGAGATCAGCCAGTCCCACGGCGGTTCGTCCGCCCAGGCCCGCGCCATCCTCCAGGGGCTGCGTGCCGACGTGGTGACCTACAACCAGGTCACCGATGTCCAGGCGCTGGCCGACGGCGGCCTGGTGGCCGAGAACTGGCAGGCACAGCTGCCCAACAACGCCTCGCCCTACTACTCCACCACCGCCTTCCTGGTCCGCAAGGGCAACCCCAAGGGGATCGAGAACTGGGACGACCTGGTGCGCGAGGACGTGGAGATGGTCTTCCCCAACCCCAAGACCTCCGGCAACGGCCGCTACACCTACCTGGCCGCCTGGGGCTTCGCCGATCAGCAGTTCGACGGCGACGAGGAGCGGATCCACGACTTCATGCGCACCTTCCTGCGCAACGTGGCGGTCTTCGACACCGGCGGCCGCGGTGCCACCACCAGCTTCATCGAGCGCGGTATCGGCGACGTGCTGATCAGCTTCGAGTCCGAGGTCAACAACATCCGCCGCGAATACGGCGAGGAGGACTACGAGGTCATCGTGCCGCCGGTGAGCATCCTGGCCGAGTTCCCGGTGGCGGTGGTCGAGCCCAATGCCGAGCGTAACGGTAACCTCGATCTGGCCCGCGCCTACGTGGAGTACCTCTACAGCGAAGAGGCCCAGCGCCAGCTCGCCGGCTTCAACTACCGCGTGCACCACGAAGCGGTGGTCGAGGAGTTCGCCGAACGCTTCCCGCAGACCCAGCTGCTGCAGGTCGAGAACATCGTCGGTAGCTGGGAGGAGGCCATGGAAGAGCACTTCGCCGGCGGCGCCCTGCTGGATCAGTTGCAGCGTCGATGATCACGCTCGCCCTCCGCGCCGGCAGCACCCCCAGGCGTGTGCTGCCGGGCTTCGGTCTCTCGCTCGGCGTCAGCCTGCTGTTCGTCTCGCTGGTGCTGCTGCTGCCGATGACCGGGCTGTTCGGTCAGTTGGCCGATCTCAGCCTGGCCCAGTACTGGGCGATCATCACCGATGGCCGGGTAGTGGCCAGCTACACCGTCACCATGGGGGCCGCGGCGGTGGCGGCGATCGTCAATGCGGCCTTCGGCCTGCTGCTGGCCTGGGTGCTGGTGCGCTACGAGTTTCCCGGCAGGCGACTGCTCGATGCCCTGATGGACCTGCCCTTCGCCCTGCCCACGGCGGTGGCCGGCATCACGCTCGCCACCCTCTACTCGAGCAACGGCTGGGTGGGTCGCCTGCTCGAGCCGCTGGGTCTGCAGGTCGCCTACACCTGGGTGGGCATCGCCCTCGCCATGGCCTTCACCAGCATCCCCTTCGTGGTGCGCACCGTGCAACCGGTGCTCGAGGACCTGCCCGTTGAGGTGGACGAGGCGGCCCTGTCCCTCGGCGCCAGTGACGGCACCGCCTTCCGGCGGGTGATCCTGCCTCACCTCTGGCCGGCCCTGGTCACCGGCACCGGCCTCGCCTTCGTGCGCTCGCTGGGCGAGTTCGGCGCCATCATCTTCATCGCCGGCAACATGCCCTATGAGACCGAGATCACCGCGCTGATGATCTTCGTCAAGCTGCAGGAGTACGACTATGCCGGCGCCTCGGCCATCGCCTCGGTGGTCCTCGCCGTCTCGCTGGCCCTGCTGCTGGCCATCAACCTGTGGCAGGGACGCTTCATCAAGCGGCTGCATGGAGGGAAGGGCTGATGTCGCGACTCGAGGGTACCCAGCGCATCGGTGACGCCCCGCGGGTGCGGCGCCTGCTCGTGATCGCGGCGGTGGCCCTGTCGGCGCTGTTCCTGCTGCTGCCGCTGGTGGCGATCTTCGCCCAGGCCTTCGCCCAGGGCGCCGGGGTGTTCTGGACCAACGTCACCAACAGCTACACGCGCTCGGCCATTGGCCTGACACTGTTCATCACCGTGCTGACCATCCCGGTCAACCTGGTGTTCGGCGTCATGCTGGCCTGGCTGGTGACGCGCTTCCGCTTTCCCGGACGGCGCATCCTGCAGACCCTGATCGACATCCCCTTCGCGGTGTCGCCGGTGGTGGCGGGCCTGGTCTACCTGCTGCTCTACGGGCGCAACGGCTGGATCGGCGGCTGGCTGGACAGCCACGACATCCAGCTGATGTTCGCCTGGCCGGGCATCCTGATGGTGACCATCTTCGTCACCTGCCCCTTCGTGGCCCGGGAGTTGATCCCGCTGATGCAGGCCCAGGGCTCGCGTGACGAGGAGGCCGCCGTGACGCTGGGCGCCTCGGGCTGGACGCTGTTTCGCCGCGTGACCCTGCCCAACATCCGCTGGGCGCTGCTCTACGGGGTGATCCTCACCAACGCCCGGGCGGTGGGCGAGTTCGGCGCGGTGTCGGTGGTCTCCGGCGCCATCCGTGGCCAGACCAACACCCTGCCGCTGCACCTGGAGCAGCTCTATCAGGACTACAACACCGTGGGCGCCTTCGCCAGCGCTGCACTGCTGGCCCTGATCGCCCTGTTGACGCTGGCCGCCAAGGCCGGCCTGGAATGGCGCGCCGCGCGCCAGGAGGCTTCTACATGAGCATCCGCCTCGAGAACATCGCCAAGACCTATGGCCCGCCGGGTCAGGGGGCCGCCAGGGCCCTGGATCCCCTCGACCTGGAGATCCGCGAGGGCGAGCTGATCGGCCTGCTCGGCCCCTCCGGCTCCGGCAAGACCACCCTGCTGCGCATCATCGCCGGGCTCGAGGCCGCCGACCGCACGCCGGCACCCGGGCGCATCCTCTTCGGCGACCGCGACGTGACCCACGTGCACGTGCGCGACCGGCGCATCGGCTTCGTCTTCCAGCACTATGCGCTGTTCCGGCACATGACGGTCTACGACAACGTGGCCTTCGGCCTCACCGTGATGCCCCGTCGGCAGCGGCCGACCGGCGGCGAGATCCGCGCCCGGGTGCACCGCCTGCTGGAGATGGTCCAGCTCGAACAGCTGGCCAACCGCTACCCGGCCCAGCTCTCCGGCGGACAGCAGCAGCGCGTCTCGCTGGCCCGGGCGCTCGCCCTGCGACCCGACGTGCTGCTGCTCGACGAACCCTTCAGCGCGCTGGATGCCAAGGTGCGTCAGGAGCTGCGCCGCTGGCTGCGCCACCTACATGACGAGCTGAACTTCACCAGCGTCTTCGTCACCCACGACCAGGAGGAGGCACTGGAGCTCTCCGACCGGGTGGTGGTGATGAGCAACGGCCGCATCGAGCAGATCGACACGCCGGACAGCCTCTATCGCGCACCGGCCAACCGCTTCGTGTTCGAGTTCCTGGGCGACGTGAATCACCTGGAGGGAGAAGTGCGCGACGGCACCCTGACCTGTGGCGATGCACGGCTGGCGGTCGAGCTCCCCGACGGCCCGGAGGAGCTGCTGTTGCGCCCCCACGAGGTGAAACTGGCGGCAGCGCCGACCGCCGACGCCAGGCTGCCGGTCACCGTCACCGCCATCTCGCCGGTGGGCGCCGAAGTGAGGGTGGAACTCGCCGCGGACTGGATGGCTGCACCCTGGCTCGCCACGGTACGCCACGCCGACTACGAGCGCCTCGATCTGCAGCGCGGCCAGCGCCTCTACGCCCTGCCCCGGCGCTGGCATCGCTTCCCCGCGGCGTCAGGCACCCGCCCCACGAGAGCCCGCGAAGCGGTATCGTGATCCCGGAACCGGGCTCTCGATCCGCGACGCGCGGCCGATCGCCGATGGGCCGGGGTCGCGAACGTCGCGCTCACTCGCAGGCTGGCTGGCGGGTCCATTGCATCCGGGTCTCCTGCTCACCCGTCAGCGGGTCCTCGCGCTCGCCGCAGACCTGGAAGCCCAGCCGCCGGTAGAGGGAGACCGCCCGCACGTTACGCGAGTAGACACACAGGGTGATGCGGCGACGGCGTTCCATGGCATGGGCCATCAGCCGGGAACCGTGACCATAGCCCTGCACGTCCGGGTCGACGAACAGCGCCTCGAGGTGCTCGTCGTTGAGGGCGGCGAAGCCGATCACCCGGCTACCGATGTCCAGCACATGGACCTCGGCGGCGGGCAGGTAATCGCGCGCCATCGCCTCGGCCCGCGCCTCCCAGAACCCGGCGGGAATGAAATCGTGGGCCTGGCGCGAGGCTCGCAGCCAGATGTCGACGAGGAGAGGCATGTCCTCGGGCATCGCGGGTCGGATCATGAGGGCCATCCGTTGGTCTATCGCGACAGTGTAACCCTCCGCCGACACGCCGGGAATTCCTGCGCTCGTCGCCAGGGGATATACTCGCGGGACATCCTCCCATCCACCCTCACGGAGCCACCGGATGCGTCGACGCTCTTTCCTTCGCCTCTCCGCGGTGCTGCTCGCCGGCCTCTGGCTAACCGGCTGTGCCAGCCCCCACCACCTGCAACTGAGCCCCAAGCGCAGTGTCGCCGCGCCGCAGACCGGCAGCGGCCAGCAAATCACCGTGGTGGCCGTCGACGGCCGCGACAGCGAGGTGATCGGTACCCGCAGCGGCAGCGCCATGTCCACGTCCACCATCACGGCCAGCGCCCACGAGCTGGTGCCCCGGCTCCAGGCCGAGGCCGAGCGGGCCGTGCGCGAGATGGGCTTCAATCCCACCACCGAGAGTGCCCAGGGGCGCCCCAGCCTGACCCTGACACTCGATCACCTGGGCTACGAACGCGGCCAGAGCCGCCCGGTGATCGACGAGGCGCGCCTGGAGGCGGTGTTCATCGCCGAGGCGGTCAACGGCGGCAACACCTATACCGGCACCTACACCTCCCGGCGTACCCAGAGCTTTGCCGTGCGTCCCGACCGCGACACCAATACCCGCATGCTCAACGACCTGCTCTCGGACGGCCTCGACCGCGCCTTCCGCGATCCCGAGCTGGGCCGCCTGCTGGCACGCTGATCGCCTCCGCGGGCACCACGAGGGCGCCCCGCGGGGCGCCCTCGTGGCTTGCGGATGCCGGGCTCGAGACGCCGCGCCGCTAGACCGAAGGGCCGCGCCTCACCAGGGCCCAGGCGCTCTCACGGAAACCGCTGCCCGGCTCCGGCTCGCCGTCCTCCAGGTGGGTGACCTGGAAGTTGGGCTCGAACAGCTCGCGCACCTCCTCGGCGGCCACGCCGAAGGGCGGCCCTCCCTCGTCACCGGGCGCCCGGGTCAGGCTGATCAGCAGGCCACGGGCCCCGGGGGGGATCAGTTGGGCGAGATGGAAGGCGTAACGCTGCCGGGTGGCCGGCGGCAGGGCGATCAGGCCGGCGCGATCGTAGAAGGCACCGATCTCCGCCGCCTGCTCGATATGGAAGTGGAAGAAGTCGCCGCACCACAGCTCGACGTTCCCCTGGCGACAGACGTCGAAGCCGCCCTGCCGATATCGCGAGATCTCTCCCACCCCCGCGGCGACGAACTGTTCGATCGCCTCGGGAGCGAGCTCGATGCCCAGCACCGGGTGATCGTGCTGGCCCAGCCAGCGCATGTCCAGGCTCTTGCCGCACAGAGGCACCAGCACCTTGGTGCCGGGCGTCACACCCAACAGGGGCCAATAACGCACCAGCGAGGAGTGGATCTGCTCGCGGTGGAAGCCGATGCGGCCTTCCCGCCAGCGGTCGCGCCATTCGTTGGCCATCTTCGCTCCTGCCGGGCCCGGCTCAGAACCAGCGGTCGCGCTTCTTGCGGCGACGCGGCAGGTGAGGAATGATCAGGCCGACCAGCAGCCCTCCCCCGGCCACCCCGCCACCGTACATGAAGTAGCGCAGCAGCAGGTCCTCCTCCTGGGTATCGAGACGCGCCTGCAACCGACGGATGGTCCCACGCGACTGCTCGGCCTCGGCGTCGAGCTCGCGGTTATGGGCCTCGAGTTCCTCGATCCGCTCCTCGCCGGCGGCCAGGGCCTCGGTCATCGAGGAGACCCGGTTCTCCCACTCGTCGTTGATGCCGTCGAGTTCGTCGGTCAGTTGGGCCACCCGGGTTTCCAGCTCCGGCAGGCGCACCTGGGCACTGGGGGCCTGCTGGAGTTCGTTGCTCAGCACCCAGACGGTGTCGCCGTCGCCGTTCTGCACCCGGGAGTAATCGCCGCTGGTCTCCAGCACGGTGACCGGCTCACCGGCGGTCAGGGTGCCGACGATGCGGTAGCCGTCGGTGGGGCCACTGCGTACATAGGTGGTCAGTGAGTCGGAGACCCACTGGGTGCCGTCTTCGGCCTCCTGGGCGTGCAGCGGCAGGGCCAGCAGCCCCAGCCCCAGGGTCAAGAACTTGAAATCGTGTTTCGTCATGCCGTCGTCCTGGCTGTAACTAGCGGAATCCGCTCCTCCGCGACCCGTCACCGCCACCGGCATCCCTCCGGCAGCGGCACGATAAGACCTGAACTATCTGAAAACTACCGATGCCACCCGCCTTTCGGGCAAACGCCTGGTGTCCGGTGCCGTTTTCCACAGCTTCTGTGGACAAGTGCCGGGAAAACCGCTGGAAAGCCTCCGCCGAGGGCCACGCTGTCCGGCCTGCCCGCCTCCTGGTCATTGTATGACCAGGGTTCAGCGCTCACCCTTCGGGGGAGGGGCGAAGGATCGCGGAAACTCCGCCACCCGGCCCTCGCTCTTCACCGCTCTCGGCGGCCCCTCACGCTCCACCTCATCGATGCGCACGATGGCGTTGAGCGGCAGATAACTGCGCCCGACCCCGTCGAAGGTACGCCGCAGCTTGTCGGCGGAGGGATCCACCACCAGCTTCGAGACGTCCTCGAAGACGAACTCCTCGATTTCGATGAAGCCCCAGAGGTCGCTCTGGAAGATCTCGCGGACATACAGCTCCCAGACCTCACCCTGCTGGTGGAATACCACTCGATAGATCGGTTTGGCCGCCATGATAGTGCCTGTTCCTTGCCTGTCACCCTGAATATGACGCTCGTGCGTCGCGACATATCGCAAGGCGCCAAGGGTACCACAGACGGCCATTGTGCACCCGGGCGGCTGGCCCCCTGGGGGGTGCCTGCGTATAATGGGCGCATTCGAGCGGCCGCACCCGGCCGACCGCGCGACGACCTCGCGACCCCCATTCATCTTCATCGGTAACAGACGTCGGGCGCCAGCCGCCACGACCCTATTCTTATGGCGAAGAAACTCTTCATCAAGACGCACGGCTGCCAGATGAACGAGTACGACTCCGCGCGCATGGCGGATCTGCTCGGCGAATCCCACCAGCTGGAGCTCACCGACGACGAGCGCGAAGCCGACGTCATCCTGCTCAACACCTGCTCGATCCGCGAGAAGGCCCAGGAGAAGGTGTTCCACCAGCTCGGTCGCTGGAAGAAGCTCAAGGACGCCAACCCCGAGCTGGTGATCGGAGTGGGCGGCTGCGTCGCCAGCCAGGAGGGCGAGGCGCTGCGCAAGCGCGCGCCCCACGTCGACATGGTGTTCGGTCCCCAGACCCTGCATCGGGTGCCGGCGATGCTCGACTCGCGGCGCAACGACCAGATCTCGGTGGTCGACGTCACCTTCCCCGAGATCGAGAAGTTCGACCACCTGCCCAAGCCCAGCTCCGACGGTGCCACCGCCTTCGTCTCGGTGATGGAGGGCTGCTCCAAGTACTGCACCTTCTGCGTGGTGCCCTATACCCGCGGCGAGGAGGTCTCGCGGCCCTTCGAGGCGGTGATGGACGAGGTGATTCACCTGGCCGATCAGGGCGTGCGCGAGATCAACCTGCTGGGCCAGAACGTCAACGCCTATCGCGGCGAGAACCGGCTCGGCGACGAGATCGACCTGGCCGAGCTGATCGCCTGCGTGGCCGCGGTGGAGGGCATCGACCGCATCCGCTTCACCACCTCGCACCCGGTGGAGTTCTCCGACAGCCTGATCGAGGCCTATGGCGAGATCCCCGAGCTGGTCAGCCACCTGCACCTGCCGGTGCAGGCCGGCTCCGACCGCATCCTGGCGGCCATGAAGCGCGGCCACAGCGTCGAGGAGTACGTCGCGAAGATGGAGCGTATCCGCGCCCTGCGCCCGGACATCAGCTTCTCCTCCGACTTCATCGTCGGCTTCCCCGGCGAGACCGCGGAGGACTTCGAGGCGACCATGGACCTGATCCATCGCATCGGCTTCGACCACTCGTTCAGCTTCGTCTACTCGGCGCGCCCCGGCACCCCGGCGGCGGCCCTCGACGACGACACCCCCGAGGGCCTCAAGAAGCAGCGCCTGGCGATCCTCCAGGAGCGCATCAACCAGCAGGCGATGCAGATCAGCCGGCGCATGGTCGGGTCGACCCAGCGCATCCTGGTCACCGGCTTCTCGCCCAGGGACCCGGGGCAGCTCTCCGGGCGCACCGAGAACAACCGGGTGGTCAACTTCCGCGCGGCCAACCCCATCGACCTGATCGGCTACTTCGTCGACGTGGAGATCAGCGAGGCGCTGCCCAACTCCCTGCGCGGCGAGCTGGCGTCCCCGGAACGCTTCTGAGTCTTCGTTTCCGCCGTCATGCATTGCCCCGGCGACCGCCGGGGCAGTAAGCTGAGCCCACATACACAACGCACGGACCTCCCTGCCTTGAGCCAGCCAGCCACCCAGGCCAATCGCATCATCACCCTGAACCTCGAGCCCAATGATCCCCGGCGTCTGGCCAACCTCTGCGGCCAGCGCGACGAGCACCTCAAGCTGGTCGAGTCCCGGCTCGGCATCACCCTGCGCAACCGCGGCAACATCTTCCAGCTGGCCGGCCCCAGCCATCGCGTCAAGGCCGCCGCCAACGTGCTCGAGCATCTCTACCGCGAGGCCGAGGCCAGCGACCTGTCCCCCGATACCGTGCATCTCTTCCTGCAGGAGTCCGGCCTCGAGGCGCTGGACGAGGAGGAAGGTCCCGACCAGGAGGGCGAGGTGCTGCTGCGCACCCCGCGCACGCTGATCAAGCCTCGCGGCCTCAACCAGCAGGGCTATGTCCAGAGCATCCGCGCCCACGACATCAACTTCGGCATCGGCCCGGCCGGTACCGGCAAGACCTACCTGGCGGTGGCCGCGGCAGTGGAAGCCCTCAACCAGCAGGAGGTACGCCGCATCCTGCTGGTGCGCCCCGCGGTGGAGGCCGGCGAGAAGCTCGGCTTCCTGCCCGGCGACCTGGCCCAGAAGATCGATCCCTATCTGCGGCCGCTCTACGATGCCCTCTACGAAATGATCGGCTTCGAGCAGGTCGCCAAGCTGATCGAGCGCCAGGTGATCGAGATCGCCCCGCTGGCCTATATGCGCGGGCGCACCCTGAACAACGCCTTCATCATCCTCGACGAGAGCCAGAACACCACCCGCGAACAGATGAAGATGTTCCTGACGCGTATCGGCTTCGGCTCCACCGCGGTGATCACCGGCGACGTCACCCAGGTCGACCTGCCCCGCGGCCAGAGCTCGGGGCTGATCCAGGTACTCGACGTGCTCAAGGGCACCCCCGGCATCGGCGTGACCCACTTCGCCGCCAAGGACGTGGTGCGCCATCCGCTGGTGCAGCGCATCATCGAGGCCTACGACCACTTCGAGGCCGAGCAGGAGGCCGCCGAGCGCTCCCGCAAGGAGGCCCGGGAGCAGAAGCGCGAGACGCTCCGCCAGGAACGCATCGACCACGACCGAGCCAACGGAGAGCACAGAGACCCATGAATGCCCCGCTCGTCGACCGCCAGGTCGCCATCGAGGCCGTGGACCTGCCGAGCCAGGCCGAGCTCGAGGCCTGGGTCGCCGCGGTGCTCTCCCGCCATGACGTCGATCCCGCCTCGGAGCTGACGGTGCGCCTGGTCGACGCGGCGGAGAGCCGGGCCCTGAACCGCGACTACCGCGGCCGCGACAGGCCCACCAACGTGCTCTCCTTTCCCTTCGAGAGCCCGCCCGGCGTCGAGCTTGCGCTGCTCGGTGACCTGGTGATCTGCCATCCCGTGGTGGTCCGGGAAGCACGGGAGCAGGACAAGTCCCCGGCGGCTCACTACGCTCATATGGTGGTGCACGGCACCCTGCACCTGCTCGGATACGACCATCTCGAGGATGACGAGGCCGAGACCATGGAGGCGCTCGAGCGCGAGATCCTCGCCGGCCTGGGCATCAACGACCCCTATCGTGCGGACACCCGCGACGCCCCCGAGGCCACGGGCCCCGATACCGAGGACAAGAGAGCCGACGCATGAGCGAAGACCGATCGACCAGCCAGGGCGGCAAGTCCTGGTTCGAGAAGTTGTTCAGCGCCCTTTCCAGCGACAGCGACGAACCCAGCTCCCGGGACGAGCTTCTGGAGTTCCTGCGCCAGGCGGCCAGCCGACTCAAGCTCGAGCAGGACGCCATGATGATCATCGAAGGCGCCCTGCAGATCAGCGACCAGCAGGTCCGTGAGGTGCTGATCCCCCGCTCCCAGGTCACCGCCATCGCCCTCGACCAGCCCCTGGAGGAGTACCTGCCGGTGATCCTGGAGACAGGCCACTCGCGCTACCCGGTGATCGGCGAGAACCTCGACGAGGTCAAGGGCATCCTGCTGGCCAAGGACCTGCTGCCACTGCTGCGTCGCGGCCAGGAGAACGGCCTGCCGTTCCGCCTCGAGGAGGTGATCCGCCCGGCGATGTTCGTGCCCGAATCGAAGCGACTCAACAGCCTGCTCAAGGAGTTCCGCGACACCCACAACCACATGGCGGTAGTGGTCGACGAGTACGGCGGTACCGCCGGGATCGTCACCATCGAGGACATCCTCGAGCAGATCGTCGGCGACATCGAGGACGAGCACGACATCGACGAGGAGGAGGATATCCGTGAGCTCGGCGATGATCGCTACGCCATTCGCGCCCTGACCCCCATCGAGGATTTCAACGAACGCTTCCAGACGCGCTTCTCCGATGAGGAGTTCGACACCCTGGGAGGGCTGGTGATGCAGCGCTTCGGCCACCTGCCCGGCCGGGGCGAGCATACCGAGATCGGCGGCTGGCGTTTCACGGTGCTCAACGCCGACAACCGCCGCATCCGTCTGCTGGAAGCCCAGCCCCACGACGAACCGGGCAACGACTGACCCGATAAGCCTCTCCCCAAGGACGGCCAAGATGCCTGAACTGCGTTTCCCCCCGCTCCTGGGCTATCTGCTGGCCCTCGTCGCGGGGGGCTTCACCACCCTGACCGCCTCCCCCTTCGAACTCTGGTGGCTGGCCCCGGTGGCCGCCGGACTCGTCTATGCCGGCCTGCCGGCCCTGACTCCCGCCCAGGCCGCCCTGCGCGGCTGGTGCTATGGTGTCGGCCTGTTCGGCTCGGGGGCGTCCTGGGTCTACGTGTCTATCCATGACTATGGCTATACCGGCGTGCCCCTGGCGCTGTTCCTCACCGGCCTGTTCGTGGCCGGCCTGGCGCTGTTCTTCGCCGTCACGCTGTGGCTCTATCGTCTGCTGTGTGGCCCCCGTCTGGCGTTCCTCACCTTCGCCGGTGCCTGGGTACTGGGCGAGTGGCTGCGCACCTGGCTATTCACCGGGTTTCCCTGGTTGCTGCTGGGCAGCGGCCACGTCGACTCGCCGCTCGCCTCCTGGGCACCGGTGGTCGGGGTCTACGGCCTGTCGCTGATTACCGCCCTCACCGGCAGCCTGGGCGTAGAGCTCCTGCGCCGACGCTGGTGGGCATTGGCCCCCATCGCCGCCCTCTGGCTGGCCCCGCTGGCCCTGCCGACCCAGTGGAGCACGCCGGCCGGCGAACCGGTGCGCGTCGCCCTGCTGCAGGGCAACCTGCCGCAGTTGATCAAGTGGACCCCCGAAGGACGGCGCGTCGCCGCCAACACCTACAGCGACCTGACCCGCGAGCTCGACGACTCCATCGACCTGGTCGTCTGGCCCGAGGCCGCCCTGCCGATGTTCGAGGACGAGGCCGCCCCGCTGCTGGAACGGGTACAGTCCAACCTCGCCCCCGACACCGCCCTGCTCACCGGCATCCTGCAACGCACGGCTCGCGGGCTCTACTACAACAGCGTGATCGGTGTCGGTAGTGTGGAGGGCGAGTACCGCAAGGAGCACCTGGTGCCCTTCGGCGAGTACCTGCCCCTGGAAAACCTGCTGCGCGGCGCCATCGCCTTCTTCGACCTGCCGATGCCGGCGATGACGCCGGGTCCCGCCGGCCAGGCGCCGATCCGTGCCGCCGGCCTGACCATCGGCAACGCCATCTGCTACGAGATTATCTACGCCGACCTGGTCGCCGCCCGGTCCCGGGCTGCCGACATCCTGCTCACGGTCTCCAACGACACCTGGTTCGGCGCCTCCATCGGCCCCCTGCAGCATCTGCAGATGGCCCGTCTGCGGGCCCTGGAGAATGGCCGTCACGTGATCCGCGCCACCAGCAACGGGCTCACCGCGATCATCGATCCCCGGGGCAACGTCACCGCCCGGGCCCCCCAGTTCGAGATCGCCGCCCTCACCGGCGAGGTCACCGCCATGCAGGGCCTGACACCCTTCACCCGCACTGGCAGCTGGCCGGTCTGGCTGCTCGCCGCCGTGTTGGTCCTCCCAGGGCTGCGCCTGCGGCGCTGAGCTGGAAGCTGGAAATCAACGTTTTCCCCGAGGCAACAAACGACAACCCCTGCTGCGAGGCAGCAGGGGTTTATCTTCAGGCTTCCAGGCGCGAAGCGCCGCTCTTACAGCTTCAAGCTTAGGGCTTCAGGTTTCCGGCGAAGCCGGGGTCTCGCCCAGCACCTCGGGAATCGTCATCTTGACGTAGCGCCCCGGTGCCGGCTCGAGGATATCGAGTTCCCCCTCGCCGGGCTGGCGCGCCGGCACCATCTTCTCCGCGTCGACATAGCCGTTGCCGGTCATCCACTGCTGCCAGTGGGGCCACCAAGAGCCCTCGTGCCGCTCGGCACCGGCTAGCCACTCATCCGCCGTCTCCGGCAGTTCACCGTTGGTCCAGTAACCGTACTTGTTCCGGCTCGGCGGGTTGACGATACCGGCGATATGGCCCGAGCCCCCCAGCACGAAGGTCACCGGCCCCTTGGGCAGCAGCGCCCCGTAGTAGGTGCTGTTCCACTTGGCGATATGGTCCTCGCTGGTAGAGACGAAGTAGCTCGGCGTGGAGATCTTGCGCAGATCGATCTTCACACCGTCGAGCTCGATGCCGCCGGGCTCCACCAGGCGGTTCTCCAGGTACATGTGACGCAGGTACCAGGCGTGGGTGCCGGCCGGCAGGTTGGTGCCGTCGGTGTTCCAGTAGAGCAGGTCGAAGGGGGCCGGCATGTCCCCCTTGAGGTAGTTGCTGATATAGAAGGACCAGAAGAGGTCGTTCTCGCGCAGCAGGTTGAACGAGAACGCCATCACCCGCCCGTCCAGGTAGCCGTCACGCTCGAGCTTGGCCTCGATGCCGGCCAGCACCGGCTCGGAGAGGAAGACGCCAATGTCGCCGGGATCGCGGAAGTCCTGCAGGGTCGCCATGTAGGTCACCGACTTCACCTTGCGGCCGCGGCGGGTGCTGGTGAGGTAGGCGACGGTGGAGGCGGCCAGGGTGCCACCGATGCAGTAACTGAGCAGGTTGACCGATTTCTCGCCGGTGGCCTGCTCGATGGCCCCCATCGCGGCGATCGGCCCCATCTGCATGTAGTCGGCCCAGGTCAGGTCGCGCTGCTCGGGGCCGGGGTTGCGCCAGGAGATCAGGAATACCGTATGGCCCTGGTCCACCAGCCACTTGACCAGGGAGTTGTCCTGGCGAAGGTCGAGGATGTAGTACTTGTTGATCCAGGGCGGCACCATCAGCAGCGGCGTCTTGAAGACCTGCTCGGTGGAGGGGCTGTACTGGATCAGCTGGATCAGCTCGTTCTCGTAGACCACCGAGCCCGGGGTCACGGCGATGTTGTCGCCGACCGCGAAGGCACTGCGGTCGGTCATGGCGACATTGAGCCCTTCGGCGGAATTGGCCAGGTCCTCGCGCAGCCGGGTCAGGCCGTCGATCAGGTTCTGGCCGCGGGTCTCCAGGGTCTTGCGCATCACTTCGGGGTTGGTGGTGACGAAATTGGTCGGCGCCATGGCATTGACCACCTGGCGGGCATAGAAGGCCAGGTTGCGCTGCCGCTCGGGGTCGAGACCGTCGAGGCCCTCCACCAGTTCCTCGACCATCCGCGAGAACAGCAGGTACTGCTGCATGATCGCCAGGTAGTGCGGGTCGTTGGTCCAGGCCTCGTCGTTGAAGCGCCGGTCGCCCTTCGCCGGGGTGACCAGCGGCTCCATCGTCTCGCCGGCCAGTGCCCGCATGCCCTGCTGCCAGAGCTGGAACTGGTCCTGGAGCAGCCGTGACTGGGTCTGCCACAGCAGCGGGGGGTTGCGCATCAGCGACTCGGCTCCCGCCCGGAAGCTCTCGCGCATGTCCTCATAGACGGAGTCGGCGGCATCGCTGGGCACCATCCGCTCCATCATGTCCTCCATCAAGGCCCGATATTCCCCGCCGATCTCCTTGAGCTGGACGTTCCATGCCTCGAGCTCGGCCTGCGTCGGTGCGTGCACCCCTGGCTGCATTGCCCCCTCCTGACTTCCTGCCGGCTGATCGCCATCAATAAGAAAGCCGCCTCCCGCCACCCGCCGCGCGGGTACCGGGAAGCCGCCGTCGGTGTGGCCGGGCTCGGTCACACCACCTCAGTGCCCGTTCCGCTCAGCTCTTGCTGCCGCGCGAGGACTGACTGCTGGCCTTGGCCGGTGCGGCCTTGGCGCTGGCGCCGGCCTTCTCCGCCTGTTCGGTCATCTGCTGGCCGGTTTCGGCGAAGAGTTGCTCGAGCTGGTTCTTGAACTCGAGGCTCATCTCGCTCATGGCCCGGGCATCATCCAGCATCTGCCGGGAGAGTTCGTTCATCATCTCGGCCTGGCGAGTGCCGAAGTCGCGCATGCTCTCGGCATCGCCGACCTCACCGGCACTGCGCATGCGCTCGGTACCCATCTGGCTGTAGCGCTTCATCGACTCCAGCTGGTACTGGGTCATCTTCTCCATGTTGTCGAGCATCAGGGAGTTGATCTTGCGCATCGGCTCGAAGAACTGGCGGGTCTGCTCGTTGAAGGCGTCGGTCATCTTGTCTGACATGGCAGATACTCCTTGCGGGGTCTACATGGGTGGTAGCGCCACCCTTCATGTTGCACTGCACCAAAGAGTAGTCTGCCGGGGGCCGGGTTGCAATACGATCCTCGGCGAATCCGGCAGACGATCAGCCGTCCCGCTGGGTGCGAGAGCGAGCGCTGGCCGTGGTCTTGCGCCCGCCCCGGGAAGCAGCCGGCTTCGCCGCGCCGGCCTCGCCGTCGCCCTGCTCCTCCTTTCCACTCTGCTGGGCCGATCCGGTGCCGGCCTGGCGCAGCATGTCGAGCATCATCTGCTGGTAGGTGCCGAAGCTCGCCAGCCCCTGGGAGAGCCCCTGGGAGAGCCCCTGCGGCAGCCCCGGCTGCTGGAGGAACGGTTGCATCAGGCTCATGGGGTCGTAGCCCTCCACCCCGGATTCCATCTGCTTCTGGATGCGGCTCAGCAGGTCCTTCTGGAAGCCCTCGACATCCGGCAGGCCCAGCGCCTGGCGGAACTCCTCGGGGGTCAGGTCGAACTCGACATTGATCTTCATGGCAGCACTCTTGGTCGTCGTGATTCCAGTGTAGCAGCCATCACCGGGGCCGCGGCTCAACGCAGCCGCGGCGTCTCGACACGGACCTCGGCGTTCTGGCCGCGGTGACGCAGCAGGTGGTCCATCAGGGTCAGCGCCATCATCGCCTCGGCGATGGGCGTCGCACGAATCCCTACGCAGGGGTCATGGCGCCCCCGGGTGACCACCTCGACGGCATTGCCGTGGACGTCGATGCTGCGCCCCGGGGTGGTGATGCTCGAGGTGGGCTTGAGCGCCAGGTGGGCGACGATCGCCTGGCCGCTGGAGATGCCCCCCAGCACGCCGCCGGCGTGGTTGGAGAGAAAACCCTCGGGAGTCATCTCGTCACGGTGCTCGCTGCCGCGCTGGGTCACCGCGGCGAAGCCGTCACCGATCTCCACGCCCTTGACCGCGTTGATGCTCATCAGCCCATGGGCCAGCTCGGCGTCCAGGCGATCGAAGACCGGCTCGCCGAGCCCCGGCGGCACGCCCTCGGCCACCACGGTGATCCTTGCCCCCACCGAGTCCTGGTCGCGGCGCAGCCGGTCCATGTAGGCCTCGAGCTCGGGCACCCGCTCCGGGTCGGGGCAGAAGAAGGGATTGTCGTCGACCGCCGCCCAGTCCCTGAAGTCGATGGCGATGGGGCCGAGCTGGCTCATGTAGCCGCGCACCTCGATGCCAAGGGTCGCCAGGTACTTCTTGGCGATGGCACCGGCCGCCACCCGCATGGCGGTCTCCCGGGCGCTGGAGCGGCCCCCCCCGCGGTAGTCGCGGATGCCGTACTTGTGATGATAGCTGTAGTCGGCGTGGGCCGGACGGAACTGGTCCTTGATCTTCGAGTAGTCCTTGGAGCGCTGGTCGGTGTTCTCGATCACCAGGCCGATGGGGGTGCCGGTGGTCACTCCCTCGAAGACGCCGGAGAGGATCCGTACCTGGTCGGGCTCACGGCGCTGGGTGGTATGACGCGAGGTGCCCGGCCGGCGGCGATCCAGGTCACGCTGCAGGTCCTCTGCGGTGAGCGGCAGCCCCGGCGGGCAGCCGTCGACGATGGCCCCCAGCGCCGGGCCGTGGCTCTCGCCGAAGGTGGTGAGGGTGAACAGCTTGCCGAAGGTATTGCCGGACATGGGAGCTCCTCCTGGTATCAGAAGATCGGGGACGGTCGATCAGGCGAAGGACGCCCCATGGGCGTCGAGTTCCGCGGCGGTCAGGGCGAACACGCCCTGGCCACCACGCTCGAATTCCAGCCACAGGAAGGGCACCTCGGGGAAGGCGGCCTCCAGGTGGCGATCGGAGTTGCCCACCTCGACGATCAGCACGCCGTCGTCGGCGAGATGCTCCCGGGCCTGGCGCAGGATACGCCGCACGATGTCCAACCCGTCCTTGCCCGCCCCGAGGGCCAGCGTCGGTTCATGACGGTACTCGGCGGGCATGGTGACCAGGTCGCGGGCGTCCACATAGGGCGGGTTCGAGACGATCAGGTCGTAGCGCCGGCCGACGAGGCCGTCGAAGAGGTCGGACTCGACCGCCCTCACCCGCGCGCCGACGTCGTGGCGGGTGATATTGATCCTCGCCACCTCCAGCGCTTCGGGACTGATGTCGGCCAGGTCGACCTCGCAGGCAGGCAGGTGCAACGCCGTGGCGACGCCGATGCAGCCCGACCCGGTGCAGAGGTCGAGCACCCGCGCCGGTGGCTCTGCCGGGAACCAGGCGGCGAAGCCGTGCTCGATCAGTTCGGCGATGGGCGACCGCGGGATCAACACCCGCTCGTCGACGCTGAACGGAAAGCCGGCGAAGAAGGCCTCGCCGAGCAGATAGGGCAGCGGGCGACGCGTCTCGACGCGGGCACGCACCAGCGCCACGATGCGCGCACGCTCCATGGGCAGCAGCCGGGCATCGAGCACCCCGGGATCGATGTTCCAGGGCAGGTGCAGGGCACCCAGGGTCAGCGTCACCGCCTCGTCCCAGGCGGAATCGGTGCCATGCCCATAGAAGAGCCCCGCCAGATGGAACTCGCTGGCGGCCCAGCGCAGGCAGTCACGCAGGGTGACGAAGCCATCGCGAAGCTCGCTGTCGGCAAGCTGGAGCGTGGAGGTGGAGGCGTCGTTGAAAGCGGCCACGTGGCATCCTGTGGTTGACGGTTGCGGACGGCAAGAGGGCCCGATTGTACCCGGCCGGGCGGTTCACAGCCACGCTCGACTCGTTATACTGGCGCTCCCTGATCCAGTCCGAGTGCCCCATGAGTCGACACCGCCACCATCCGGACGACGACGACATCGACGCCTTTCGCCAGGCCCTGCGCGAAGCCGGCGTGCGGCCGATCGAGACCAATCGCGCCGATCCGGGCCGTCGCCGCCACTCCGATGCTTCCTCCGCCGCGCGCCGTGCCGCGGCCAGCGCCGCGAGCGATGAGCACGCCACGGGCCGGACGTCCGACGGCCGGGTGGAGCCGGTGAGTCCCTCGGAGCCGCTCGACTTCGCCCTGCCCGACCTGCCCTGGCGCACCCGCAGCCAGCTCAAGCGGGGCCGGATCGCCTGGGAAATCGGACTCGACCTGCACGGCTACACCCTGGAGGAGGCGCGCCGCGAACTGGAAGCCTTCCTGCGCGACGCCGCCGCCGAGGGTCGGCGCTGCGTGCTGGTGGTGCACGGCAAGGCCTGGGGCACCACCAGCGACTACCCGGTGATCAAGAGCCACGTCAACGCCTGGCTCAGGGAGTGGCCCGCCGTGCTCGCCTTCTGCTCGGCCACCGAGAGCGACGGTGGCACCGGGGCGGTCTACGTGCTGCTGCGACGACGCGGCCGGGACGGCTGAGCCCCATGCCCTCACGAGCCATCCGGCTCCTGCTCGACGGGCAATTTCGGCGACTCCACCACCTGTGCCTGGCTACTGCCCCAGGCTCGGTGCCTGCGGCCCTCGTAGCTATCGATCGCCTCCATGGCCAGCCGCTGCCCCAGGCGGATCAGCGCCTCGGCGCGATGGAACTCATAGGCGCCGCATACCGTCTTGGGCACCTCGATCAGCACATCGGGGGGATAGCCGGCCACCTTGTACTTGGCCAGCGCCGCCTGGGTGATATCGAACGAGGCCAGGATCATGTCCAACCGGCCCCAGGCGCGGCGGCCGACGGCCTGGTCGTCCTCTTCCTCGGCCCCGCTGCCGGGGCTCAGCCCGTCGAGCAGCCGGCGGGTGACCTCGCGCACGTCGTCCATCCAGCCGCTGAACTGCTGGCTCGCGGGCTCGCGCTGGGGGTCACCAGGCGGCTCGTCGTCGAGCCGTTCATCGTCTGCCAGCAACTCGTCCAGCGTCACCGGCCGCGGGCTATGGGCGGTGGTGTTCACCGCCAGCACCAGGTCGGCATGGGCCGAGACGAGGGGAATGATCGGCAATGGATTGAGCAGGCCGCCGTCCACCAGCACCTGGGCGCCACGATGCACCGGCGTGATCACCCCCGGCACGGCGATGGAGGCGCGAATCGCCTCCAGCAGCGGCCCACTCTGGAACCAGACCTCGCGCTGGCGCACCAGATCGGTAGCCACGGTGGTCAGCGGGATCGGCAGATCCTCGATGCGGGTGGCGCCGATAAGCGACTCGAGCTTGCTCATGACCTTGCTGGCGCGCATGGCGCCCATGGGGCTCCAGGTGACGTCGACCAGCCGGAGGACGTCGAAATAATCGAGCCGGCATACCCAGTCGCGGTAGGCCGGCAGCTTCCCCGCCGCGTAGATGCCCCCCACCAGGGCGCCCATGGAACAGCCGGAGATCGCCACGATCTCGTAGCCACGGGCCTCGAGCACTTCGATGACGCCGATATGGGCATAGCCACGCGCACCGCCGCTCCCCAGCACCAGCGCCACCCGCTTGCCCTCGTCCCGCTGCTCCACTCGCCGCCCACTCATCGGACTACCCTCCCTGCGGGTCATCCCGTCTCACCCTGTACCAGTCGACGATGGCCCGGGCCACGCCCTCCGCGGCCGCCGGCTCCAGGTGCAGGTGGTGGCCGCCCGGCAGCACCCGGCGTTCGAGCAACGACACCGCGGCTCGCGCCTTCGACGCCAGCTCGCGACTGCCGAGGATCCCGGCCTCGCCCTCCACCAGCAGCACCGGACACTCGATGGCGTCCAGCATGGCGAGCGCCTGAGCGGGGCTGAGCCTCACCGGCGAGGGACGCAACAGCCGACCATCGGTGCGCAACTGCAGGCAGCCATCCGCCGAGGGCTCGAGATTGCGCGCCACCAGCGGCTCGGCCGTCTCGGCGTCGATGGGGGTGGCCCCGCCGGCCACCCGGGCCGCCACCGCCGTCCTGATATCAGGATAGCGCGGCGCCGGTGAGACGGGGCGGCGATGTCCCAGCAGTCCCTTGCGCAGCTGCCGCGGTGCCTCGGCGGCGTCGGTGGTCACCGCACCGAGCCCGTCGAGCAGCACCAGGCGCCGAACGCGCTCCGGCAGGGCCGCCGCGGTCAGGCAGGAGACACCGGCGCCCATCGAGTGGGCCAGCAGGGTCGCCTGCTCGAGCCCCAGGTCGTCACAGGCATCGAGCAGGTCATGGCAGTAGTCCCAGAGGGCGTAGTCGCCATTCCCCGGCAGGTGGTGCGATAGGCCGTGCCCGGAGAAGTCGATGGCCACGATGCGAATGCCGAGCCGCTCGACCAGGCATGGCGCCAGCCGCGAGAAGCTCGCCGCATTGTCGAGCCAGCCGTGCAGTGCCAGCCAGGTCGGGGCGCCGTCATCGCCCCAGCTCAGGGCGGCCAGCCGCCCCCCGGCGAGGCGCAGGGATCGGACATCGTGCATGGTCAGTCGTCCAGCAGGGTGTGGAGGGTGGCCAGCAGCGCCTGGCGGGTCTCGTCGGGATACTCCATGGGAAACATGTGGGTCCCCGGTACCAGGGACACCGGCACGCCGCGGCGAACCAGGCGCCGACGACGGCGTGGCGTGATCAGGTCGGAGTCGGCGCCGGCCAGCAGGCCCACCGGCACCGACAGCCGCCGCGGCAGGCTGTCCAGGTGGTCGGGCAGGTGGCGGAAGATCTCCACCTCGATCTCCGGGTCATAGACCAGTGCCGCCCGGCCATCGTCCAGCAGCCGGGTTCCGCCCTCGATATAGTCGCGCAGCGCCTGCTCGGTGAAGCGGCGGAACAGCCCGCGGCGGCGCAGGTTCTTGCCCATCGACTCGCGATCGGGCCACACCGCGCGACGCCCCAGCGTCTTGCCGGCCGGGGTGACCCAGTCGACGAAACCGAAGCGCTTGGCCGCCTTCATTGCCCAGGCGTCGAAGCCGAGCATCAGCGGCGGGTCGAGCATCACCACACAGCGAAAGCGCTCGGGGGCCGTTTCGGCGGCCATCGCCATCAGCACGCCGCCCATGGAGTGCCCCACCCCGATCACCGGCCCCTCGAGGGTAGCCAGGTGCTCGAGCAACTCGTCACGCAGCGCCAGCCAGTTGTGGCCGACCGGGAAGTCCGGATGATGGCCGAGGCGATCCAGCGGGTGCAGGTCGAAGCGCTCGGCCAGCGGCGCCAGGAAGCTGCGATAGCAGAGGCCCGGAAAGCCGTTGGCATGGGCGAAGACCAGGGTGTCGCGATCGGGGGAGTGCATGGGCATGGGGCGTGTCCTGACTAGCGGTAGCAGACTAACGGGTTTACCATCGAAACGACAGGATAGCGCAGACAGCAAACACGTGTTTCACCCCCACGAAGCATCGCCTGGAGAGACCGTGACCAAGCCCCGCGACACCCGCCTTCGCAACCGCCTGTTCTTCACTGCCGTGATCGCCGCCCTCGTCGTCGGCCTGTGGCTGGTGCGCTGATGGGACGGCGCCATGGTGGCACAGTTCCGCTCGATCCGACATCACCATGAACAAGGCGGCCCGCAGGCCGCCAAAGGTTACAACTGGTTGCGAATTCCGGGGATCACTCGCGCTTGCCATCCACCAGGCGCGTGACGTTGAAGGGATTGTCGTCCTGAAGCGCCTCTGGCAGCAGGCCCGCGAGCAGGTTCTGGTAGCACACCGGGCGCAGGAAGCGCTGGATGGCGGCGCTGCCCACCGAGGGCTACCTTGTGTATCTCGAAACGTCCGGGTGGACCGCAATGCGGCCGGTCCTACCCATCGTCCGGATGTCCCCGGGTGACGAACTTTCCCCCCTGGTAGATGACGGCCGGGTCATCGGGATCCAGCTCGCGATCCTGACTCTCGATCTCCTCTCGCCAGGCCTCTGAGCTATCCCCGGGCATCCACCCCAGGAAGGCGGCCTGGTGGTTGTCCCACCACTTCTCGCTGTTGTCCGATGCCCCGTACACCAGGGTATGACCCAGCCTGGGCGTCACGAAGGCACGCCTGAGCAGGCTGACGAAGTCATCGACGCTCAGCCAGGTGGCCATCATCCGGGTATCGGCGGGCTTGGGAAAGCAGGAGCCGATGCGCACGCTGAGCGTCTCGACCCCGAACTTGTCGTGATACAGGCTGGCCAGATCCTCGCCGAAGCATTTCGAGACGCCGTAGAGCGAGTCGGGACGATGGGGCACCCCGGCATCGAGCCTGGCGGTGCGCGGGTAGTAGCCGATGGCGTGGTTGGAGCTGGCGAAGACGATCCGCGGCTTGCCATGGCGCCGCGCCGCCTCGTAGAGGTTATAGGTACCGATGATGTTTGACTGGAGGATGAGATGCCAGGGCCTCTCGACGGAGACACCCCCGAGATGGACGATACCCTCGCAATCGGCCACCAGGGCCTGCACGGCCTCGGCATCGGCCAGGTCACAGCCGACCAGTTCCTCGTGGGTCGCGGCCTCGCCCAGGTCGGCCAGGTCCGACAGCCTCACCTTGTGAGCCAGGCGCTGCAGGTGCGGACGAATGGCACTGCCCAGTCCGCCGGCGGCGCCCGTCACCAGGATTCGATTCAACATACGATGCTCTCCTCGCTGCTTGCCTTGCATGGGCCATGGAATGACCTCGATACGGTCATGATGCCGTCGGGAACCCGTACAGGGTTGCCGGGTTGTCCACCAGAATCCGTCGCTGCGTCTCGGGGCTCGCCCAGTCGAGCAGCACGTCGAGTTGTTCGGCATCGTCGGGATACTGCTCGCGGGGTACCCCGACATGGGGCCAGTTGCTGCCCCAGAGGATCCGGTCGGGGGCATGGGCGATGACGCGCCGGGCGATGGCCCCTACATCGCCCCAGGCCGGCCCGCCGGTCACGCTGGCCTCATAGGCCGCGCAGAGCTTGAACCAGGCATTGCCGCGATCCAGCAGTCGCAGGATCGCATCGACACGGCGGTCGTCTGCCGACACCGGCGGCATGAACTTGCCGACATGATCGATGATGTAGTCGGTCTCGACCCGGCGCAGCCCCTCGAGGTAGTCGTCGAGATGCCGACCGTTGAACTGCACCATCAGGTGCCAGCCGAAGGGGCGAATCAGACGTTCCACCTCGGGCATCTCCCGATGCGTCACGGCGCCCTTCGGCAGATTCATGATGCGTGCCCCGCGCACCCCCTTGTCATGCCACTCACGCAGACGCTCGACGGGGGTATCGGCCGCCACGGCCGCTACCCCCCGCGTCGTCTTGGTACCCAGTTTCGCCAGGGATTCGAGCAGCGCCCGGTTATCCCGCTGGTAGGCATTCGGCTGGGTCACCACGACGCGCTCCAGCCCCAGGCGCGCCTGCACACGGCGGTAATCCTCCACCGTGGCCAGCTCGGCGATCGCCGGCCCGCCGGGCTGGGCGACAAACCCCGGCAGATAGAGATGGATATGGCAATCGGTGGCCCCCGGCGGTGTCTGGAGCCGTGGTGCCGGGCCGTCCAGCGGCCGGGTATTGGCAGGTATCGCTGTCACGGCGTCACGCCTCCTCGAGCGCATAGCGTTGCAGGGCCTCTCGGTCGATCTCGATGCCGAGCCCCGGCCCGTCGGGAATCGCCACGACGCCACCGACATGCTCGATCGGCGTGCGCACCACCGCCTGGCGGAAGGGGTTCTCGGTGCGATCGAATTCGAGGATCGGTTCGATCGGGTCACGCCGCGGCGGGTTGGGCGGCAGCGCCGCCATGAACTGCAGGCTGGCGGCGATGCAGACGGCCGTGCCCCACACATGCGGCACGAGGCGCACGCCGTGCAGGGCCGCCATGTCGGCCACCCGGCGGATCTCGGTGAAGCCCCCGACGCCACAGATGTCGGGCTGAAGGATGTCCACCGCCCGGGTCGCCAGCGGCTCCTGCATGGCATAACGCCCGTGCCAGGTCTCGCCGCCGGCCACCGGGATGGGCTGGTCGGCGCGCACCGCGCGATAGGCCGAGACATGCTCGGGCAGCACCGGCTCCTCGAACCAGTCGACGCCGTAGCGGGCAGCCCTCCTGCCCACCTCCACCGCCTCCAGATAGTCGTAGCCGTGGTTGGCATCGATCATCAACCTGAGGTCGGGGCCGATGGCGTCGCGTACTGCCTCGATGACGCGCATGTCCTCCTCGACATCGAAGCCGATCTTGATCTTGACCGCATGGAAGCCCTCGTCGCGATAGCCCGCCACCTCGCGGGCGATATCCTCGACCCGATCGACGCCTTCCCGCCTGAAGGAGCCGGTGGCATAGGCCCGCACATTCTCCCGGAAGCGACCGCCCAGCAGGGTCGAGATCGGCACGCCGAAGCGCTTGCCCTTGATGTCCCACAGGGCGATGTCGATGCCGCTCAGGGCGGTCACGGTCAGGCCGCGCTGGCCCTGGTCGCGCAGGCGGTTGTAGAGCGCCAGCCAGAGCTTCTCGGTCTCCAGGGGATCCCGCCCCACCAGTGCGGTCGCATAGGCCGCGGCGACGGCGGCATTGGGCCTGGCGGGGCCCAGGCATTCGCCCCAGCCGGTGGTGCCGTCGTCGCACACGATCTCCACCAGGCAGTGCTGGCGCCGAGAGAAGTGCATCGAGGCACTCTCGAAGGCGGTATCCAGGGGGTGGTCGAGGATGTGGGTGTGTACCTCAGCAATCTTCATCGCATCTCGGTCCTGTTGGCAGCCGTCATTATCGGAAGAGGTTGGGTAGCGTCATCGACACCGCGGGCACGTAGGTCACCAGCATCAGCGCCACGAAGAGGGCGAGATAGAAGGGCCAGATGGTGCGCACTGCCTGTTCGATCTTGATCTTTCCCACCACGCAGCCGACGAACAGGCAGGCGCCCACGGGCGGCGTACAGAGTCCCAGCCCCAGGTTCATCATCATGATGATGCCGAAGTGGACCGGGTCCATGCCGAACTGCATGGCCACCGGCAGGAAGATGGGCGTGCAGATCAGGATGAGCGCGGCCATGTCCATGATCATGCCGAGCCCCAGCAGCAGCAGGTTGAGTAGCAGGAAGATGACGATGGGGTTGTCGGACAGCGCCAGGAGCATCTCCGTGAGCATCGCCGGCACGTTGTAGAGCGCCAGCAGATACGAGAAGGACGAGGCGCAGCCCACCAGGATCATCACCATCGCCGTCGTCTTCACCGACTGGAGCACGGCCGCCTTGAAGGACGCCCAGCGCAGCTCACGATAGACCAGGGCCGTGACGACGATGGCATAGATGGCCCCGAAGGCCCCGGACTCGGTGACGGTGAGGATCCCGGACAGCACGCCGCCGACGATGATCACCGCCGTGAACAGGCCGGGCAGCGCGGCGGCCAGGCTGATCACCAGCACGCCCCAACCCGGGAAGGGCTCGCCCTGATAGCCGCGGCGCACTGCCACCACGTAGGCCGCCACGGCCAGCGTCAGGCACATCAGGATGCCCGGCACGATCCCTGCCATGAACAGCTGGGTCACCGAGATTCCGCCTCCGGCGGCGACCGCATAGAGGATCATGTTGTGGCTGGGCGGGATGACCACGCCCGCCACGGAAGACGTCACGGTGACATTCACCGCATAGTCGGCATCGTAGCCCTTCTCCTTCATGACCGGCACCAGGATGGAACCGAGCGCCGAGGTATCGGCGACCGCCGAACCGGAGATGCCACCGAAGAGCATCGAGGAGGTGACATTGACGATGCCCAGGCCGCCTCGCAGCCTGCCCACCGCCGCCGAGGCCAGGCGCACCAGGCGGGTGGAGATCCCGCCATGCAGCATCAGTTCGCCGGCGAAGATGAAGAAGGGAATGGCCAGCAGCGAGAACACCGAGATCCCGGACAGCATTCGCTGAAAGGCGACGAACAGCGGCAGGCCCTCGTAGAGAAAGGTGACTACCGCGGCCAGGCCGACGGCGAAGGCCACCGGCGCCCCGGCCAGCAGGCCGAGGAAGAATAGCCCGAATAGAATGACGAGGCCCATGCTCAGGCATCCTCTTGATGATGGAGATCCAGGATCCTCGCCAGGAGGTTGGCGAAGGCGAACAGTGCGATCAGGACACCACAGATCACGAGCGGTACGGCGCGCCAGCTTTCCGTCAATCCGATCATGGGAATGGCGCGCTGCAGGTTCGACATCACCAGCCCCCAGCCCTCATGGGCCATGAAGCCACCGAAGATGAGCACGAAGAGATCGGCCACGTAGCGCGCCGTCGTCTTCAAGGGCCCGGGCAGACTCTCGCGGATGAAGTCGATGCTGAGATGGGCATTCCCCCTCACGCCGGCCGCCGCCCCCAGGCAGGTGATGTAGACCACGATCAACAGCGAGGACTGCTCGACCCAGGTGGGGGTGTCGTTCAATACATAGCGACCGAATACCAGCCACCCGAAACTGGCGATCAGGAAGACGAGCAGGACTCCGGCGACCAGCAGACAGAGACTGGCGATGCCATCCAGCAATCGACTCAGCATCCTGTGCAGTCGGGGCGAGATCACGCTAGCCTCGGATGAATCCACTTGAGCTCTCACGGCGCACTCCTCCTTGCCCTCCGGTGACCCGAGTCAACCGGAGGGTGTCCGACCTCGGCGGTCAGTTCGAGTTACGGATAGCGTCGACGAGCTCTTCCAGGTCGGGATTGCGTTCGACGAACCCGGCATAGACCGGGGCCATCAACTCCTGGAAGGCGGCCTTGTCCTCGACCTCATTGATCTCCACGCCGGCTTCCAGCACGATCTCACGGCTCTTCCGGGAGCCTTCCACCCAGAGGTCGCGCTGCATCTGCGATGCCTGGATCGCCTCTTCACGCACGATCTCCTGATCCTCGGGAGATAGCGCTTCCCAGCTGGCCCTGGCGATGCAGAGACACTCCGGAATGATGAGATGCTCGGTCAGGGAGTAGTACTCGGCAGCCTCGTAATGATTGCTGGACTCGAAGGAGGGATAGTTGTTCTCGGCCCCATCGAGGACCCCCGTGCGGAGCGACTGGTAGACCTCCCCGTAGGCCATCGGCGTGGCATTGCCGCCCAGGGCCTCGATCATTTCGACGTAAAGGTCGTTGTTCATGACCCGGACCTTCAACCCCTGGACGTCTTCGGGCGTTTGAATAGGGCGCTTGGTGTTGTAGAGGCTGCGAGCGCCGGAGTCGAACCAGGAGAGGGCGATCAGGTCCTTCTCGGCCAGCGCATCGGCAAACCGCTGACCGATCTCACCGTCCATGACGTCATGCATGTGCTCGATACTGCTGAAGATGAACGGCAGGGAGAGCACATTGGTCTCGTTGACGATCGGGCCCATGGGGCCCATGTTGAAGTTGGCGAAATCGAGGGCCCCGTTTCGCGTCTGCTCGATGGCATCGGGCTGATCCCCCAGCACGGCATTGTTGTAGACCTGCGGCTTCAAACGCCCTTCGGTCCTGTTGGCAACCCCCTCGGCAAAGGCCTCCAGTGCCACGGTATTGGGATAGCCGGGAGGATGGATGTTCCAGCCCCGCCAGTTGTTTGCCTGGGCGGGCAGCGACATGACGACCAGCGCAGCGGATACGGTCACGGCGCAGGCCGTCTTCTTCAGGAACATTGTTGTTTTCATGATAGTTTCCTTTTCGGCTTGGTGAGGCTGACTCATTGTTGCTTGGCGATACCCACCAGCGTTTCGAGCCGCTGGCGCTCCTCGGAAGTGGGCATGGTCAGGGGCGCGCGAACGCTGCCCGCCGGACGGCCGATGATCTCGGCCCCCGCCTTGATCAGGCTGACGGCATAGCCCGCCTTCCGATCCCTGAGGTCCACGAAGGGAATGAAGAAGTCGCGGGTGATCTGCTGCACGACCTCGCTGTTGCCCTTGCGCAGTTCCTGGTAGAACTTGACGGCCATGTCGGGCACGAAGTTGAACACCGCCGAGGAGTAGGTGTTGACCCCGATGGAGAGGTAGGCCTCGGCGAAGATCTCTGCGGTGGGCACGCCACCGACATAGACCAGGCGGTCGCCGACCGTCTTGATGATCTTGTTGAGCGCCTGGATGTCGCCCTTGCCATCCTTCAGGCCGATCAGGTTCGGGCACTGGTCCGCCAGCGCCTGGACCGACCCGGCATCGAGGATGCCGTTGGCGCGGTTGTAGTAGATGACGCCGAGCGCGGTCGAGTCGCAGATCTGCCGTGCATACTCGACCAGCCCCTCCTGGGGGCACTCGGTGAGGTAGGGCGGCATCAGCAGGATGCCGTCGGCGCCCGCCTCCTCCGCGGCACGAGCGAAGGCCTTGCCGCCCTCGACGCTCAAGCCGGCGCTGGCGATCACCGACAGCCTGCCATCCACCGTCTCCACGGCGACGCGCACGATCTCGCGGTACTCGTCGAGTGTCAGGCTGAAGAACTCGCCGGTACCGCCGGCCACGAAGACGGCGGAGATCTCATGGCCGACGAACCACTCCAGCCGCCGGCGATAGCGCTCGGCGTCGAAACGGCCCTGCTCGTTGAAATCGGTAATGGGGAATGAGAGCAGTCCATCACCCAAGGCTTGTTTCACTTCATCTTTGGAAAACTTCATTCGAGCCTCTTCTGTTATTGATATTGTTTCCAGAGGTTTGCCATACATCATACAAGCTAGACATTGATACGATGTATGACAACAGAGACCATGGTCGATAAAACGAAAGCCTCAATGGCGAGGATTTTGCTAGAGACCCGCTCACTTTCCTGGCGGTAACCCTATTCCTGCTGCACAGATCGCAGCATCAGCGTTACCGCCAGCTAGCGGGGCCGACCTCGATCCGCTGCCCCAGCCCCGCAGGACTGGGATCAGCTCCTGGATCACTCGTCGGATGTGGCGCCCTCTACCACGCTTCAACCCCCAAGTCATCCCGAGGCACCATCTTCGGGAACAGCGCCAGTCACGCGCTGCGCACCATGCCTGACGCATCCACAAAAAAGGCGGCCCGCAGGCCGCCAAAAACTCCCATCACTCGCTCGCGTCGGGATTCACTCACGCTGGCCGTCCACCAGCCGGGAGACATTCAGCGGGTTGCCGTCCTGGAGCGCCGAGGGCAGGAGCCCGGCCGGCAGGTTCTGGTAGCACACCGGGCGCAGGAAGCGCTGGATGGCGGCGCTGCCCACCGAGGTGGTGCGGGCGTCCGAGGTCGCCGGGAAGGGCCCGCCGTGGACCATGGCGTGGCACACCTCAACCCCGGTGGGCCAGCCGTTGGCCAGCACCCGGCCGGCCTTGCGCTCGAGCACCGGCAGCAGGGTACGCGCGGCCTCGAGGTCACCGTCATCCAGCTGCAGGGTGGCGGTCAGCTGGCCCTCCAGATGCTCGGCCACGGCCTTGACCTGATCGAGGTCGTCGCACTCGATGACCAACGCGGCGGCACCGAATACCTCGGCCTGCAGCGCCTCGCTGTGCAGGAAGTCGGCGCCGCGGGCGGCGAACAGCGCGGCCTGGCACTGGTGGGGCCCCTCGCCTACCTGACCGCGGGCGATCTCGCGGGCCTCGCCGGCCAGCTGGCCCACGCCGTCCTGGTAGGCGGCGTGGATGCCCGGGGTGAGCATGGTCTGGGCGGCGCTGGCCTGGACCGCCTCGCCGGCGGCCTGAACGAAGGCGTCGAGCGCCACGCCCTTGACGCCGATCACCAGGCCCGGGTTGGTGCAGAACTGCCCGGCGCCCATATTGAGCGAGGCGACGAAGGCCTCGGCAATGTCGGCACCCCGCGTTGCCAAGGCTTCCGGCAGCAGAAATACCGGATTGATGGAGCTCATCTCGGCGTAGACCGGGATCGGCTGGGGACGGGCCTGGGCCGTCTGCTGGAGCGCCAGGCCGCCGCCGCGCGAGCCGGTGAAGCCCACCGCCTGGATGCGCGGGTCGGCGACCAGCGCCTGGCCCACCTCGCGGCCGGCGCCGAACAGCACCGAGAAGACGCCCTCGGCCAGGCCGCACTTGGCCACCGCGGCCTGCACGGCGCGGCCCACCAGCTCGGAGGTGCCGGGGTGGGCGGAGTGGGCCTTGACCACCACCGGGCAGCCGGCGGCCAGCGCCGAGGCGGTGTCGCCGCCGGCCACGCTGAAGGCCAGCGGGAAGTTCGAGGCGCCGAACACGGCGACGGGCCCCAGGGCCACGTGGCGCTGGCGCAGGTCGACCCGCGGCAGCGGCTGACGCTCGGGCAACGCGGGGTCGAGGCGCACGTCGAGCCACTCGCCGGCGCGCACCACCGCGGCGAACAGGCGCAATTGGCCGCAGGTGCGGCCGCGCTCGCCCTCCAGGCGCGCCCGGGGCAGGCCGGTCTCGGCCATGGCACGGGTGATCAGGTCATCGCCCAGGGCCTCGATCTCGGCGGCGATGGTTTCGAGGAAAGCCGCGCGGTCCGCCAGCGAGCTCTCGCGATACGTGGCGTAAGCGGTCTCGGCGAGCTCGCAGGCCTGGGCGACCGCCTCGCGGTCCAGGCCCGGATACTCGGGGGCCAGGGCCTCGCCGCTGGATGGGTCGATGGCGCGGATGACGGCCTGGTCGCCGGTGACGGCGCTTTGGCCGATCAGGGAAGTGCCTTGTAGGGTCATGCTGTCTCCCTTGGTTTGCGGGGTTCAGTTTTCCTGATACTGCGCGTACATGTTCCGTGCCCGGTTGAGGTGCTGGAACATAGTCTCCTTGGCCGCCTCGCCGTCGCGGGACAGGATCGCCTCGAGGATATAGGCGTGTTCCTCCTGGACCCGCGCGAGATAACGCTCCGCGGCGGCCGGGTTGATATCGATGCTGAGCAGCTTGGCGCGGGGGATGCCGCTAGGGCTCAGCTGCTCGTAGAACTGCTCGAAGAAGGGGTTATGGGTAGCCCGGGCGATGGCATGGTGGAACTCGAAGTCCTCCACCCTGGCCTGGGACTTCTCCGCCTGGGCCTCGATGAAGGCGGCATGCGTAGCCTCGATGAGGCGGCGATCCTCGTCATCGTGCCGCAGGGCGGCCAGTTCCGCCGCCGCCGGTTCCAGGGCCAGGCGCAGCTCGAGGACATGCAGGATATCCTCCACCGTGGTCGGGTTGATGCGCTCCGCCGGCCGTGCCTCGACGGCCGTCGAGCGCAGGACGGTGGTGCCCACTCCGCGGCGCGTCTCCACCAGCCCCAGCGACTTGAGGTGAGTGATCGCCTCGCGGATCACCGTGCGGCTGACCCCGAAGGATTCGCACAGCTGACTTTCGGTGGGAAGCTTCTCACCCACCTTGACCTTTCCCTGAAGGATCAACGCCTCGAGTTGATCGGCGACGTGGACGGAGAGACTTCCCTGTTTCGCCACCTTGTGCAAATCCAACCGCGCGATTCCTGCTGGCATTTCCCTACCCTCTGCCATGAATAATCCCCCCGACCAAAAGTATGACTTTTAGTCTAACAGCCGGGTCGCCCTCAACGCACCAGCGCCGGCCGATTGGGATCGAACTCCCAGCCCGGGATCAGGTACTGCATGGCCATGGCGTCGTTGCGCTGGGTCACGTCGAGGCTCCGGTAGAGGCGATGGGCCGCCATCAGCTTCTCCTCGTCCAGCTCGACGCCCAGGCCCGGCGCCTTGGGCACCGTGAGCTTGCCATCGCGGATCGGGAACGGGTTCCGGGTGATGCGCTGGCCGTCCTGCCAGATCCAGTGGGTGTCGATGGCGGTGATCTCGCCCGGGCAGGCCGCCGCCACATGGGTCATCATCGCCAGCGAGATATCGAAGTGGTTGTTGCTGTGGGAGCCCCAGGTCATGCCCCACTCGTTGCACAGCTCGCCCACCGCCACGGCGCCCTGCATGGTCCAGAAGTGGCAGTCCGCCAGCGGGATATCCACGGCGTTGAGCTGCACGGCGTACTGCAGCTGCTTGAAGTCGGTGGCGATCATGTTGGTCGCGGTGGGCAGGCCGGTGCGCTTCTTGAACTCGGCCATGGTCTCGCGGCCCGAATAGCTCTCCTCCTGGCCGCAGGGATCCTCGGCGTAGCTCAGCAGGTCGCGGATCGGCGTCAGCACCCGCACCGCCTCGTCGAGCTTCCAGGCGCCGTTGGGGTCGAGGGTCAGGCGCGCCTCGGGGAAGGCCTCGTACAATGCCCGGATGCAGTCGGCCTCTTCCTCGCCGCGCAGCACACCGCCCTTGAGCTTGAAGTCCTTGAAGCCGTAGCGCTCATAGGCCGCCTTGGCCAGGTTGGCCACCGCCTCCGGGGTCAACGCCTCGCGGCAGCGCACCTCGTCCCAGGCATCCTGGGGGTCGGTCGCCTTGGGATAGGGAAGATCCGTCTTGGCCGGGTCGCCGAGCAGGAACAGGTAGCCCAAGGCCTCGACCTCGTCGCGCTGGCGGCCGTACTGGCCCAGCAGGTCGGCCACCGGCATGCCCAGCGCCTGGCCATAGAGGTCGTAAAGGGCCGACTCGAGGCCGGTGATCACGTGCACCGCCACGCGCAGGTCGAAGGTCTGGCGACCACGCTCCTCGCGCCCGTTCTGGGCCAGCATCAGGCGGACCCGGTTCAGCGTCTGCTTGATATCGTTGATCCGTGAACCTTCCACCAGCTCGCGGCACTGCTCCAGCCCCTTGAGGATGCCGGCACTGGAGGGGATCTCCCCGACCCCCTGGTTACCGGCATTGTCCTCGAGGATGACCACACAGCGGATGAACCAGGGCGCGTGCCCGCCGCTGAGGTTCAACAGGAAGCCGTCATAGCCGGCCACCGGCACGACACGCATCTTCTTGATCTTCGGAAACATAAGATTCTTGCCTCTTGAATTATCGGCCCAGGCGGGATGTCTTCCTGCCGGGCTCAGGTCACGGGAGCCGGATTGAACAGCACCAGGTCGTTGTGGATGCCCAGCCGGTCGGCCGCGGCCTGCTGGCGACCGCTCGCCACGTCGAGGATCAGGTGAAACAGCTCCCAGCCCACCTCCTCGATGCTGGCGTCGCCGGTGGCGATACGCCCCGCATCCAGGTCGATGATGTCGTGCCAGCGTCGCCCCAGCTGCGAGTTGGTGGAGACCTTGAGCACCGGCACCATCGCTAGGCCATAAGGTGTACCGCGGCCGGTGGTGAACACCTGAAGGTTCATGCCGGCCGCCAGTTGCAGGGTGCCGCAGATGAAATCGCTGGCCGGCGTGGCGGCGAAGGTCAGCCCCTTGCGGCGCAGCCGTTCGCCGGGGCCGATGACGTCTACGATAGGCGAGTTGCCGGACTTGATGACCGACCCCAGCGCCTTCTCGACAACGTTGGAAAGTCCCCCTTTCTTGTTGCCGGGGGAAGGGTTGGCGCTGCGATCGGCCTGCCCCTGGGAGAGATAGTCGTCGTACCACGCCATCTGTTCGATAAGCGCTCTTCCCACTTCCTCATCGATGGCGCGGGGCATCAGCAGATGGATGGCATCGCGCACCTCGGTGACCTCGGAGAACATCACGCTGCCACCGGCGCGCACGATCAGGTCGGTGGCGAAGCCCACGGCGGGGTTCGCGGTGACCCCCGAGAAGGCGTCGCTGCCGCCGCACTGCATGCCTACCACCAGGTCGGACGCCGGGCAGGTCTCGCGGCGGCGACGATTCAGGCGCTCGAGGTGGCGCTCGGCCATGGCCATGATGCCCTCGACCATCTCGCCGAAGCCCTGGAAGGACTCGTCCTGCAGACTCAGCACGTTGGCGTCGGGATCCGCCGCCTCGGTGTTCTCGTAGATCCTGACGGGCCGGTCGTCGAGCAGGGTGGAAGGCTGCAGTTTCTCGCATCCCAGGCCGATGACCATTACCTCGTTGCCGAAGTTGGGGTTCAGGGCGATGTTCTTCAGCGTGCGGATCGGCACGATGGCCGCAGGTGCATTGATGGCAACCCCGCACCCATAGGAGTGGTTGAGCCCCACCACATCGTCGACGTTGGGATAGCGGGGTAGCAGCTCACGCTTGATACGCCCCACCACGTAATCCACCGTACCGGCCACGCACTGCACGCTGGTGGTGATGCCCAGCACGTTCCTGGTGCCCACGCTGCCGTCCGGGTTGCGGAAGCCCTCGAAGGTGTAGCCCTCGAGCGGTTCGGCATCCGGGGCCGGCCGCGTGGCGAGCGGCAGGTCGCCCAGGGCTGGCGCCCGGGGCAGCCGCACCCTGGCTTCGTCGACGTGCTCGCCCCGGGCGATCGCCACCACGGCGTTGCCGATGACCTCGCCGTAACGAACGATGGGCTCATCGACGGCGATGTCGGTGAGGGCCAGCTTATGGCCCTGGGGGATCCGGCCGGTCGCGACCAGGCCCTCGCCCAGCGCCTGGCCCTCGGCGAGCCCCCCCGCTTCGACCACGATGGCGACATTGTCGTCGGGGTGGACCTTGATGATCTTGCCTTCGAAAGCGCTCATAGGGTTCCTCTTCACTATGCCTGGGGTGGATGCTCAGCCGAGCAGTTCCTGACGACGCTTGGCGCGGCTCTTCAGGCTCATCACGACCGAGAACACCACCGAGGCCAGGATCAGCAGCCACAGCACCACCGCGATGGGACTCTTGGTGAAGAAGATCGACAGGGTCCCGAACGACTCGAGGCTCTTGACGAAATAGACCTCCGCCTGACTGCCCAGGATGAAGCCGATGATCAGCGGCGCCACCTCCAGGCCGATCTTCTGGATCAGGTAGCCGAGGATGCCGAAGATCAGCAGCGTCCAGACATCGAACATGATGCCGTAGTTGATCGCATAGGCCCCCACCACGCACATCATCACGATGATCGGAAAGAGAATATGCTTGGGTACCATGACCACCTTGGCGATGTGCTTGATGGCATAGAACATCAGGAAGAACATCACGAAGTTGGCGAACACCAGCGCCGTCATCATGACGTACCAGGTCTCTGAGTTCTCGGGAATGAACAGCGGCCCCACCTGGATGCCCTGCAGGGTGAAGGCGCCGATCAACACGGCGGTGGTGGAGTCGCCGGGTATGCCCAGCGAGAGCAGCGGAATCAGGGCGCCACCGGTCAGGGCATTGTTGGCCGATTCCGAGGCGATGAGCCCCTGGGGTGCGCCCTTGCCCATCTGCGAGGAATCCCGTGCCAGGTTCTTCTCCTGGGTGTAGGCCAGCACCGAGGCGGCACTGCCCCCGACCCCCGGCAGCATGCCCACGAAGGTCCCGATGAAGGACGAGCGCACCAGATTGGTCAGGCGTCCCTTGAAGATCGAGAGTGAGAAACCACCGCCCTTGCCGATCTTGACGCGCTCGTTCGAAAGGTCGCTCTTCACCCCCTTCTCGGCCTCGAGCAGGATGGTGGAGATGCCGAAGATGCCGATCAGCACCGGCAGCAGGGAGAAGCCCTCGAACAGGTAGGGCTCCATGAAGTCGAACATCAGGCGCGTCTTGCCGTTGCCGCCATCGGAGATGCTGTAGTCACCGATCAGGCTCAACCAGATGCCGATCACCCCGCTGAAGATGCCGACCAGCATGCTGCTCGACAGGGAGGCGATGACGCTCAGGGCCAGCAGGATGATCAGGAACTTCTCCACGTAGGAAAACTTGATCGAGAAGTCCGCCAGCATGGGCGCGAACAGGAAGAGCACGGCGGCACTGATCAGCCCCCCGACGACCGAGGCGATGACACAGACCCGCAGGGCCTTCTCCCCCTCCCCCTTGCGGGCCATGGGATAGCCGTCGAAGGTGGTGGTGATCGAGGACGGCGTACCGGGAATGTTGAGCAGGACCGCCGGCACCATACCACCCGAAATGCCGCCCACGTAGAGGCCCAGCAGCAGTGCCAGGCCGTGGTGCAGGCCCAGGGCATAGGTCAGCGGCAGGCAGACCGCCACCGCCATGGTGGCGGTCATGCCGGGGATCGCGCCGAAGATGATGCCGATCAGGGCCCCGAATCCGGTGAGAAGAAAGAAGGTAATATCGAGAAGTGACAGGAATTCCATGGCGGCACTCGCTTCGGTCACGGCAGGGTGATGTTGAACAGCTTGGCCAGGATGAACCAGGCCAGACCGGGCGCAACGACGGCGTTGATCACCACGATGGTCACGGTCTTCTTCGTCCACTCATGCATGTACATCAGCGACATCAGCAGGATGAAGGCCATCGAGACGAACAGGAAACCGTAGCCCGTATAGGGGAAGAGATTGCCCACCACCGCCATCAGGTAGAAATACGCCACGATCAGGGCGAGGGTGCCGAAGAAACGGAAACCATCCATGGCCTCCCCCACGATGGGCAGGGTACGCTCCCCCCGCTTCACCTCGGCCAGGAAGGGGACCACCTTCGTGACCAGGATCAAGGCGAAAAGCCCCGCCATGACCCAGTGGATAATCGTCGGGAAGAACAGATGGGAGGTCTCGAAATCTATCGAGACGCTGAGCAGACTTGACAGACCTGATTCCATAGCGGCTCCGGCATGGGCAGGAGGACAGCCTGCCCATCATTGTTCTATAGCGATTCACACCCTATGGTGAGGACACCGGGGACATGGGCCACCGGTGCCCGGATCGCTTACTTGATGTTGTCGATGATGCCTTCGTAGCGAGACATCTTCTCGTACAGGTACTCCGAGGCCTCTTCCGAGGGCCTGAAGTTGGGGATGAAGAAGGAGTTCTTCTGCACCTCCTGGATCTCACCCTCGGCATAGATCTCGGTGAGCGCCTCATCGATCTGCTCGACGATGCCCGGATCCATGTCCTTGTTGTAGAGGAAGAAGAATTCCTTATCGAAGGTGAAGGTCTCGTCGTCGCCCATGGTGACGTGGACGTTGGGCTCGACGTACTCGAGCAGCTGCTCGCGGGTAGTCTGGCCGAGCCCATCCTCGGGTGCCTGCTCGATGGTGCCCTGGCGGGCTGTCAGCCAGACGAAGCGCATGGCCTTCTGGTCGTCCTCCGGCAGGCGGGTGTACTGCTCGTTGGCCTGCACGGTGCCATTGATCACGTCGGCCTGACCATCGAAGAGCTGCTGGTTCTTGTCCGACTGGGATCCGGTATTGACGGCAACCAGGTTGTCCTCCTGCCCCGGGTGCTCGATGGAAATAGCGTTCTTCAGGGCACTGAAGCCGATCTCGGAGACGCCGCCCGGCTGGATTGCCACCCGCACGGTCTCGCCGTCGCCCACCGCCGCGATGATGTCGTCGAGGGTCTGGTACGGGGAGTCCTTGGGGACCAGGTAGGCATTACCCGGGTTGATCGCCACGGTCGGCCCGACGGTGTACTTCTCGAAGATATTCTCGTAGCCCTCCACACCATACAGGTGTCCGAGATAAGACTGATCGTGGAAAATCATCAGGGTGTTGCCGCGGGAATCGCGGTCCAGGGTGCGGAACGCCGAACTCGCACCGACCGCATCGACCTTCATGTTGAGGTCGAGGTGCTCGGCCAGCTTGTCCACCACGATGGTGGAGTTCTGGTAGGTGTCGCCCCCGGTCGACGTGGAGCCGATCACGACCCGAACGTTGCCGCGCAGCTGGCCCTCCTGGGCCATGGCGATGCCGGCACCGAGGGTCATCGATGCCATGACGACGGCGGAACCCAGTCCTGCCAGTGTCTTCTTGGATACGGTCATGCTTTCACCTCTTTCTGCTGGTTGTCGATTTATAGTTGCTTGGCGATACCCACCAGCGTCTCGAGCCGCTGGCGCTCCTCGGCAGTGGGCATGGTCAGGGGCGCGCGCACGCTACCCGCCGGACGGCCGATGATCTCGGCACCGGCCTTGATCAGGCTGACGGCATAGCCCTTCTTGCGATCCCTGAGGTCCACGAAGGGAATGAAGAAGTCGCGGGTGATCAGCTTGACGACCTCGCGGTTACCCTTGCGAAGTTCCTGGTAGAAGGTCACGGCCATGTCGGGCACGAAGTTGAACACGGCCGAGGAGTAGGTGTTGACGCCGATGGACAGATAGGCCTCGGCGAAGATCTCGGCGGTGGGCACGCCGCCCACGTAGACCAGGCGATCGCCCACGGTCTTGACGATCTTGTTGAGCGCCTGGATGTCGCCCTTGCCATCCTTGAGACCGATCAGATTGGGGCAGGCATCGGCCAGTGCCTGGACCGACCCGGCATCGAGGATGCCATTGCCACGGTTGTAGTAGATGACGTTCACGGCGGTGGCATCACAGATCTGCCGGGCATACTCGACCAGCCCCTCCTGGGGGCACTCGGTGAGGTAAGGCGGCATCAGCAGGATACCGTCGGCGCCCGCCTCCTCGGCCGCCTCGGCGAAGGCCCTGCCGCTCTCGACGCTCAAGCCGGCGCTGGCGATCACCGGCAGCTTGCCGTCCACCGTCTCCACGGCGACGCGCACGATCTCGCGGAATTCATCGAGCGACAGGTTGAAGAACTCACCGGTGCCACCGGCGACGAATACCGCCGAGATGTCGTGACTGATGAACCACTCCAGCCGCCGGCGATAGCTCTCGGCGTCGAAGCGGCCCTCCTGATCGAAGTCCGTAATAGGAAACGACAGCAGGCCATCGCCGATGGCCTTTACCACTGCTTCTCTGGAAAACTTCACGCAACCATCCTCATGCTTTCCGGGGCCAGGGGCTCCCCGACCGCCTCTCGGGTGACCGACAATCACTTGTTGTCATACATCATACAAATAACAACCTAATCACCCTCGCAGCACCAGGCAAGCAGGAATCGGCAAATTACGACCAAAGTTGCACGACGGGCCGCCCGTGCGGAGACGCTTCGCCGGCTAAGGGGTATCATGGCGCCTGCTCACCTCGACATGGAGCCCCCCATGAGCCTTGGCGCCCTGCTGCTCGCCAGCCTGAATGTCACCCTGCCGGTCTTCGTCATGGTGTTCATCGGCTACCTGCTCAGGCGCCTGACCTGGATCGATTACGCCTTCGTGACGACCGCCTCGCAGCTGGTGTTCCGGGGCACCATGCCGGCGCTGATCTTCCTCAGCATCATCCGCGCCGATCTGGACGCCACCCTCAACCCGGCCCTGCTGGCCTTCTTCGCCCTGGCCACCCTGTGCAGCTTCCTGGCGAGCTGGGGCTGGGCCATCCTGAGAGTGCCCTACGCCGATCGTGGCAGCTGCATCCAGGGCGCCTTCCGCGGTAACTGCGGCATCGTCGGCCTGGCGCTGGCGGCCGGCATGTACGGCGAGGCGGGGCTCTCGACGGGAGGTTTGCTGCTGGGAGTGGTGATCCTCACCTACAACGCCTTCTCGGTGGTGGCGTTGGCCAGCCATCGGCCGGGACGCAGCGCGAACTGGCGCAGCATCTTCGCGCATATCGTGCGCAACCCGCTGATCCTGGCGGTGGTGGCGGCCGTGCCGGTGGCTGCCCTGGAGGTGGAGCTGCCGATCTGGCTGATGACGTCCGCCGGCTATTTCGCCTCCCTCACCCTGCCGCTGGCGCTGATCTGCGTGGGCGCCACCCTGTCGCTGCGCTCGGTGAAGGTGTCGGGAGGGCTGGCCCTGGAGACCAGCCTGATGAAGATGGTCGCCCTGCCGGCGCTGGCCACGGGCGCGGCCTGGCTGGTCGGCTTCGAGGGGCGCGAACTCGGGGTGCTCTTCCTGTTCTTCGCCAGCCCCACGGCGGCGGCCGCCTTCGTGATGGCCAAGGCCATGGGCGGCAATGCGGCCCTCACCGCCAACATCATCGCTCTGAGCACCCTGATGGCCAGCGTGACCATCACCCTGGGGGCCTTCGGCCTGAAGGCCGCCGGTTTGATCTAGGCGAGGTCCGCCGGCGCGGTGAAGCGCTCGAGCTGGGCGCAGCCCGCCACCCAGACCTCGGCCGAGAGCTCGGCCAGGCCAGCGGTGGGAAAGCCGCATCCGCGATCGGCCCGCCCTTCCACCAGCAGCCCCGTGAGGGCGCCCACCAACGGCATATGACTGACCAGCAGCAACGGCCCGTCACCCTCGTGTTCGAGCAGCCAGTCGACCACCGCCGCGGGGGAATCGTCGGGGGTGAGGAGCGGCAGGATCTCGACCTCGCACCCCAGCGATGCGGCGACCCGCTCCGCGGTCTGCCGGGCACGCGCATAGGGGCTCGCCAACAGGCGCAGGCGTGCAGGCGAAAGGTCCCCGCGACCGGCCAGCCAGTCCCCCATGCGGGCGGCCTCGTGCCTCCCCCGCTCGGTGAGGACACGCTCCGGATCCGGATGGCCCGGTGCCGCCTCGCCGTGGCGCATGATCAGCAGTCGCTCAGCCATCCTGCCCCCCGGAGTCCCGGTGGGCCTGTTGAACGTCCTCGCGGGAAAGGATGAACTCGACGTCGCTGCTCTGCTCGCCGAGCATCAGCATGCGGGCCATATCGCGGGCCGGCACGCCCTCGAACAGCACCTGGTAGAGCCCCTCGGCGAGCGGCATGTAGACGCCGTCCTGACGGGCCTTGTCGCGCACCAGGCGCACGGTGTTGACCCCTTCCGCCACCTGGCCCAGCGCCTCGATGGCCTCGTCCAGGGTCCTGCCCTCGCCCAGGGCCTGGCCCACCCGATAGTTGCGCGACAGGCTCGACGAGCAGGTGACGATCAGGTCGCCGACCCCGGCGAGCCCGAGGAAGGTCATCGGGTTGGCGCCCTGATCCACGGCGAAACGGCTCATCTCGGCCAGCGCCCGGGTCATCAGCATGCTGCGGGTGTTCTCGCCCATGCCCAGCGCTGCCGCCATGCCGGCGGCGATGGCATAGATGTTCTTGAGCGCCCCGCCCAACTCCACGCCGTAGCGGTCGTTGTTGGCGTAGACCCGGAAGTAGTCGCAGCCCAGCGCCGTCTGCACCCAGGTGCGGGTTTCCGGGTCGTCGCTGGCGATCACCGTGGCGGTGAGCTGCTTCTGGGCGATCTCCGAGGCCAGGTTGGGCCCCGAGATCACCCCGATGTGCGGAAAGCCGGTCTCCTCCTCGAGGATCTGGGTCATCAGCTTGAACCCCTCCTCCTGGATCCCCTTGGTGGTGCTGACCAGGATCTGGGCGGCATGCAGCCAGGGCCGCGCCTGGCGCACCACCTCGCGGAAGGCCTTGGAGGGAATCGCCACCAGCACCAGTTGGGCACCCTCGAGCACCTCGGCCATCTCGGTAGAGGCCACTACGGCGGGATTCATGGCGTAATCGGGCAGGTAACGGCCGTTGCAGTGCTCACGATTGATCTGCGCCGCCAGCGCCGGGTCACGCAGCCACTGCCGCACCCTGGCCCCGTTGTCGGCGGCGATGCTGGCCAGGGCGGTGCCGAAGCTGCCGCCGCCGAGCACCGCCACTTGCATGGCTTCGTCTGACATGGTCGCCCCTGAAAGTGGAGGTTGAAGGATGAATTGTAACGAAAAACGCCCCGTCGAGGGGCGTGTCGTGGTGAAGCCGGTACCCGGGCCGGCGCTGCGGCCCGGGCGGAACGCCTCAGTCGATCAGGTGCAGCAGCGAGTCGATGCTCGATCTGGCATCGCCGTAGAACATCCGGGTGTTCTCCTTGAAGAACAGCGGGTTCTCGATGCCGGAGTAGCCGGTGCCCTGACCGCGCTTGCAGACGAACACCTGCTTGGACTCCCAGACCTTCAACACCGGCATGCCGGCGATGGGGCTGTTGGGGTCATCCTGGGCGGCAGGGTTGACGATGTCGTTGGAGCCGATGACGATCACCACGTCGGTCTTGGCGAAGTCATCGTTGATCTCGTCCATCTCCAGCACGATGTCGTAGGGTACCCGGGCCTCGGCCAGCAGCACGTTCATGTGGCCCGGCAGTCGACCGGCCACCGGGTGAATACCGAAACGCACCTCCTTGCCGGCACTGCGCAACTTGCGGGTCAGCTCGCTCACCGCGTTCTGGGCCTGGGCCACCGCCATGCCGTAGCCCGGCACGATGATCACGCCATCGGCGTCGTTGAGCGCGCTGGCCACGCCGCCGGCGTCGATCGCCACCTGCTCGCCCTCGATCTCGGCGGCGGGCCCCTGGGTGCCGCCGAAGCCGCCGAGGATGACGTTGATGAAGTTGCGGTTCATCGCCTTGCACATGATGTAGGAGAGGATCGCACCGGAGGAGCCCACCAGGGCGCCGGTGACGATCAGCAGGTCATTGGACAGGGTGAAGCCGATGGCCGCCGCCGCCCAGCCCGAGTAGCTGTTGAGCATCGACACCACCACCGGCATGTCGGCCCCGCCGATACCCATGATCAGGTGATAGCCGATGAAGAACGCCAGCAAGGCGAGCACCAACAGCGTCCAGAATCCCGCCCCGCCGAGGTAGGCCACGGCCAGCAGCAGCGACAGCACCGCCGCACCGGCGTTGAGCAGATGCCCGCCGGGCAACTGACGCGGCTTACCATCGACCTTGCCGGCGAGTTTGCCGAAGGCGATGACCGACCCGGTGAAGGTCACCGCACCGATGAAGATCCCCAGCACCACCTCGATCTGCAGGAACAGCAGCTCATCGGGGGCCTTCTCGGCTACCAGGGCGGCAAAGGCCGAGAAGCCCTCGGTCGACTCGCCGACGGCCCGCGCGGCCAGTACCCGCCGCCGCTCCAGATCGGCGCTCCAGGCCACGAAGACCGCCGCCAGGCCGACGAAGCTGTGCAATGCCGCCACCAGTTGCGGCATCTCGGTCATGTCGACCTTCCTGGCCACGTAGACGCCGACCACGGCGCCGATGATCATCATCGGGATCATCCACCAGTAGCCGCCGATGCCCGGCCCGAAGGCGGTGAAGAACACCGCCACCCCCATACCCACGATGCCGTACCAGACGGCACGCTTGGCCTTTTCCTGATTGCTCAGCCCCCCCAGCGAGAGGATGAACAGTACACTTGCCGCAATGACGGCAGCAGATACGAATCCCTGACTCAACATGTCGCGTCTCCGCCGCTCAGGATTTCTGGAACATGGCGAGCATCCGGCGTGTCACCAGAAAGCCACCCACGATATTGATAGAGGCGATCAGCACCGAGATCGCCGCGAGCACGACGACGACACCGCTGCCCGAGCCGATCTGCAGGATTGCCCCGAGGATGATGATGCCCGAGATGGCGTTGGTGACCGCCATCAGCGGCGTGTGCAACGAATGGCTCACCCCCCAGATCACCTGGAAGCCGACGAAGCAGGCCAGCACGAAGACCACGAAGTGCTGCATGAAGGAGGCCGGCGCCACCTGGCCGAGCAGCAGCATCAGTGCCCCGCCCACCCCGAGCAGGGTGACCTGACGCTTGGTCTGGGCCTGGAAGGCAGCGTGCTCGGCGGCCTTCTTCTCCTCCGGCGTGGGTTCCTTGACCTTCTCCTTGGGCTTGGCGGCGGCGATGGCCTTGACCTTGGGCGGCGGCGGCGGGAAGGTGATCTCGCCGGCATGGGTCACCGTGGCGCCGCGGATGACGTCGTCCTCCATGTCGTGGACGATCGCGCCATCCTTCTCCGGCGTGAGATCGGTGAGCATGTGGCGGATGTTGGTGGCATAGAGCAGCGAGGCCTGGGTGGCCATGCGCGAGGGGAAGTCGGTATAGCCGACGATGGTCACGCCGTTGTCGGAGACCACCTTCTCGTCGGCACGGGTCAGGTCGCAGTTGCCGCCCTTCTCGGCCGCCAGGTCGACGATCACCGAGCCGGGCTTCATCGCCTCGACCATGTCCGCGAGCCACAGCTTGGGGGCCGGTCGGCCCGGAATCAACGCGGTGGTGATGACGATGTCGATATCCGGCGCCTGCTCGCGGAAACACGCGAGCTGCTTCTCGCGGAACTCGGGGCTCGAGGGCGCGGCATAGCCGCCGCTCTCCGACCCGTCCTGGCTCTCGTCGAAATCGAGGAACAGGAACTCGGCACCCATGGACTCGATCTGCTCGGCCACCTCGGGGCGCACGTCGAAGGCGCGCACGACCGCCCCCAGGCTGGTGGCGGTGCCGATGGCGGAGAGCCCCGCCACGCCGGCGCCGATCACCAGCACCTTGGCCGGCGGCACCTTGCCGGCGGCGGTCACCTGGCCGGTGAAGAAGCGGCCGAAGTTGTTGCCCGCCTCGATCACCGCCCGGTAGCCGGCGATATTGGCCATGCTCGAGAGCGCATCCATCTTCTGCGCCCGCGAGATCCGCGGCACCATGTCCATGGCGACGACCGTCGCTCCCTGAGCACGGCACTTCTCGAGCAGCGCCTCGTTCTGGGCTGGCCAGAAGAAGGTGATCAGCGTCTGCCCCTGGCGCAGGCGTCCGGCCTCCTCCTCGGAGGGCTCGCGCACCTTGATGACCACCTCGGCCTCGCTCCAGAGGGCCTCGGCGCCGTCGACGACGGTGACCCCGGCCGCCCGGTAGGCGTCGTCATCGAAGCCCGCGGCGACTCCGGCCCCGCTCTCGACGAGACACTCGTGACCCAGCTTCTGGATCTGCTGCGCGCTCTCGGGGGTCAGCGCGACGCGCGCCTCCCCCGCGGCACTCTCCCTGGGTGCTCCAATCTTCACTCCAACTCCTCCTATTATCCTTTTGTCGAGAAATCCCGACCGTCACTCATACCCCAGTGAAGGGCGAGGCACAAGCCACAGCTTGCCCGTCCGGGCAAGACAACGCTGTTCTCGAAACGACTGATGCCACCCCAGGGGGTGGCATCGTCGGCATCGGTCGTGTGGCAGCGTCAAGCAGTATCGTCGGAGCCGTGGCTGCGTATCAAGAGCGCATTGGTACGCAACAGCGCCAGCAGCACGTCCCGGTAATCGGCACGCACGGCATAGCGGTCGAGGGTAGCGATCAGCGCTTCGGGGGTGACGTCTTCGCGACTCGCCAGTTCGGCCCGGCGGGTGCGCAGCCGCTCATAGGCGCGGTGGGTATTGAGGTTGTGCAGATAGGCCCGTACCGCTTCCTGGACGCTGTCGAAGGCCTGGAAGCGACGGCCGCTACCCTGCTGGCCCAGCCCGCAGCCTTCACTGAAGCAGCGCATGCCGAACAGGTTGTTGCCCTGGCGGGCGAAGCGCGAGGTACCCCAGCCGGACTCTTCCACGGCCTGGATCACCACCATCTCCAGCGGCAGGGTATCGACGCGGGTCAGCAGGCGCGGGTCGACACCCTCGCCACGGCAGTCGAGCCGGTAGCCGGCACACAGCTCGGCCAGACGCTCACGCTCCTCGGCGTCTGGCAGGGCCGGCCGGTCCAGCAGGGCCTGGAGCCACTCCCGCTTGGCCTGGATGCGCGCATTCTCGGCCTCGACGATGGGCACCAGCATGGAGAGAAAGGCCGCCTTGCGCTTCGGACCGGCCGGCACGCCGCGCAGGTCCGGCAGCGCCGCCACCGGATCGTCGAGTTCCGCCGCGGCGTCGAAATCGGGCAGCGGCCCGTGCAGTTGGGGCTCGGCCAGCAACGGGCCGGCGGCAATGCCGAGCACCAGCAGCAGGATCGCGGCCAGGGCACCGAGCCGCCAGCGGGGATAACTCAGGCACAGCAGAAAGCGGGACAAGAGACGCATGGGATCATGCCTCATCGATGAAGATGGGCAACCTTAGCAGCCTTTCGCCGAAAATCCGATTGTTTTCTGCACTGCAGCAAACACCGTCCCGCCGGCACGCGCCGCCGGCGGGGTTGGTGACCACTCACTGGGGCGCCCCCCGGAAGCCGTTGGCTCAGGCCGTCAGCAGCCCATTGAGACGCCGCACATAGGCCGCGGGGTCGTCGAGATGCCCCCCTTCGGCGATGATCGCCTGGTCCAGCAGGATATGGGCCAGATCGGTGAAGGCCTCACCCTCCGCCGCCTCGAGCCGCTCGACCAAGGGGTGCGCCGGATTGAGCTCGAGGATCGGCTTGACCTCGGGCAGCGGCTGGCCAGCGGCCTCCATGATGCGGCGCATCTGGTAGCCCATCTCATGTTCCGGCAGCACCACGCAGGCCGGCGAGTCGGTCAGGCGATGGGTGACCCGCACTTCCTGGGCCAGCTCGCCGAGGGCCTCCTTGACCCGCTTGACCAGGGCCTCCTTGGCCTTGGCGGTCTCCTGCTGGGCCTGCTTTTCCGCCTCGTCCTCGACCTCGCCGAGGTCCAGGTCACCCTTGGCCACGTCGACGAAGTGCTTGCCGTCGAACTCGGTCAGATGACTCATCAGCCACTCGTCGATGCGGTCGTGGAGCAGCAGCACCTCGATGCCCTTCTTGCGGAAGATCTCGAGGTGGGGGCTGCTCTTGGCCGCATTGAAACTGTCGGCGACGATGTAGTAGACCTTGTCCTGCCCCTCCTTCATGCGCTCGACGTAGTCGGCCAGGGACTGGTCCTGGGTGGCGCTGTCGGTATGGGTGGTGGAGAAGCGCAGCAGGCCGGCGATCTTGTCGCGATTGGCGAAGTCCTCCGCCGGGCCCTCCTTGAGCACGCTGCCGAAGGTATTCCAGAAGCCCTGATAGGCCTCCTTGTCCTTGGCCAGCTTGCCGAGCATGTCCAGGGCACGCTTGGTCAGGGCGCTCTTGATCTTCTCGACCTTGGGGTCCTGCTGCAGCAGCTCCCGGGAGACGTTCAGCGACAGGTCGCGGGTGTCGAGCACCCCCTTGACGAAGCGCAGGTAGAGCGGCAGGAACTGCTCGGCGTCGTCCATGATGAAGACGCGCTGCACATAGAGCTTCACGCCACGGGCGCCGTCGCGCTCATAGAGGTCGAAGGGCGCGCGGCCCGGCACGTAGAGCAGGCTGACGTACTCGAGCTTGCCCTCGACCTTGTTGTGGCTCCAGGTCAGGGGGTCGCTGAAGTCGTGGGCCACGTGCTTGTAGAAGGCCTTGTACTCGTCGTCGGAGATCTCACCCTTGGGCCGCACCCAGAGCGCGGTGGCCTCGTTGACGGTCTCCCAGACGGTCTTCTCGCTGCCCTCGACCGGCTTGCCGTCGTCGTCCTTGTCGGTCTCGACACGCGGCATGCGCACCGGCACTTCGATGTGGTCGGAGTACTTGCGCACCAGGCTCTGCAGGCGGAAGTCGTCGGCGAACTCCCTGGCGTCCTGCTTCAGGTGCAGCACGATCTCGGTGCCGTGGGCCGCGCGCTCGACGTCGGCGACGGTGAACTCGCCCTCGCCCTTCGAGTGCCACTCCACCCCCTCGCCGGCCGGCGTGCCGGCCTTGCGCGTGCGTACGGTGATGTCGTCGGCGACGATGAAGCCAGAGTAGAAACCGACGCCGAACTGGCCGATCAGCTTCGCATCCTTCTGCTGTTCGCCGGAGAGCTGCTCGAGAAACTCGGCGGTGCCGGAGCGGGCGATGGTACCGAGATTGCTGATCACCTCGTCGCGGCTCATACCGATGCCGTTGTCGCGAACCGTGACGGTGCCCGCCTCCTGATCATGTTCGATCTCGATGCGCAGTTCGCTGTCGCCCTCGTACAGGGCATCGTTGTCCAGCGCCGCGTAGCGCAGCTTGTCGCAGGCGTCGGCGGCATTGGAAATCAGCTCGCGCAGGAAGATCTCCCGGTTGGAATACAGGGAGTGGATCATCAGGTGGAGGAGTTGCTTGACCTCGGTCTGGAAACCCAGGGTCTCTTCACGAATGGCAGTGGACATGCGTCGAATCCCTCGTCGTGTGCACAGGACGGCGGTGCAGGATCGGCACCGCCGGTTTCAAGGCTGACGGGGATATGGGGGCCGGGCCCCACTTTTCAAGCGTCGACTTCGCCCGTCGTGAGCGGATCGGCCAGCACGAAGTGCAGACGCGCCGTGGCCACCGGCACCGCCTCGTCTTCCTGCCAGGCACAGACCCGGACGTTGGCCATGCGCCGCCCCTCGCGCAGCAGCCGACAGCGGGCGTGGGTCGGCGCCACCCGGGCGGTGCGCAGGTAGTCGATGGAGAAATCGACAATATGCGGCAACCGCGGGATGCGGGTGGCGAGCATCAGGTCGAGGGTCGCGGCGGTCTCCATGAACGCCGCCACCACCCCGCCGTGCAGCGCCGGCAGCAGCACGTTGCCGACATTGCCCTCGCTGGGGGCGAGGCGGTACAACAGGCCGTCGGCGTGCGGGTCGGGGATCGCCGAGACGCCGATGCGCCGGGCATAGGGCACCCATGCCAGCCAGGCCTCGACATCCCCCTCGGCGCGGGTCCGCGCCAGCCACTCGACGTCGCTGAAGCCCTCACGCATGGTCGTCCTCCCCGGCGAACAGCGCCTCGGCGAAGCCTTGGGGCGTATTGCGAGGCCCCAGCCGCACGAAATTGCCGATGCCCCGTGCCAGAGGTCGGCCCGCCTCCTGCCACAGGGTGCCCTCGGTGAAGACCACCGACGCGGTGACCCGGAGCACGCGCGCCTCGGCGAAGATATCCCGCCCCGCCACACCTGGGCGGTAGTGGTCGACACGCAGGTCCAGGGTCGGGCAGACCTCCGGCGCCGGCAGGGCACAGAGCACCGCGGAACCACAGATGGTATCCAGCAGCATGGTCAGCACCCCGCCGTGCACCAGGCCGCGGGCGCTGTCGCCGAGCAGGTCTGCGCACCACGGCAGGCGCATGGTAACCACCGGCGGCGTCACCGTCAGCACCTCGAGGCCCAGCTCTCGGGTATGCGGTATCACCGTGACGAAACGGGTCAGGGCGCGGCGCCAGTCGGCGTCGCTGGGGGTCTGGCCGAGGGTCATCCGGGCCTCGCAGGCGGCAGCAGTCGGGAACGATCACTTCAAACGATCGTATCAAAGCGGAGGCTTCGCGTCGTGTCGACCTTCGCCGGAGGGCGGGTCGCCTCCCTCCCGGCGAGCCCGCCAGGCACGGTACCCCGCCAGGCGGCGATCGACCCGGGTGAGCAGCCAGCCGACGATCACCACATCGTCCACCAACCCCAGCACCAGGAGCATGTCGGGAATCAGGTCCAGCGGCGAGACCAGGTACGCCAGGGCCGCCAGCATCCACAGGAAGGCCGCCCAGGGCACCGGCCGATAGCGGCGCAGCAGCACATCGCGGGTCATGGGCAGGAACAGCCGCAGGGCGCGGCCCATCTCTCCCAGCACACGGGAGCGGCGGCGCAGCCGCTCGATCAGGAACCAGTCGCCGAATCTGGCCATCTCGATCTCCTTGCCGGCATGCGGGAACATCGCTACACGATAAGGTATCCCCACCGCGACGGACAGCCGGTGTCTGTCGGGTAGCGGCGACACTACTCAAGTGCCCTGCCATCGGCGACCATGGCGGCACCGCCGACCGCGAACCCCAAGAGGTCACGATATGCTGCCGCCATTCGGTCACTGCAAGGCCCTGATCGCCGCCACCCTGTGCTGCCTGCCACTGCTCGTACAGGGCGATGACCGCGCCATGCGCGACTCTCTGGAGGCCGCACGGAACCAGGAGTGGCAGAAGATCGACCAGGCGGCCATCGACGGCCACCCGTTGACCGGCTACGTGGAGTACCACCGCCTGCGTAACCGCCTGCCCCAGGCGGAACCGTCACAGATCCTCGACTTCATCGAGCGTCACGACGACTCGCCGCTGGGCGGGTGGATGCGCGGCCAGGCGATCGCCCGCTATGGCCACGCCGGCCGCTTCGGCGCTCTGCTGGCGGTGGCCGACGGCGTACCCGAGGGCACCGCGCGCCAGTGCTACTACTACACGGCCCTGCTCGGCCACGACCCCGCGACGGCCGCCGAGGGAGGGCGCGAGCTGTGGCGGGTCGGCCGCTCGCAGCCGGATGCCTGCGACGCCCTGTTCCGGGCCCTGCGCGAACGCGGCGAGATCGGCGAACGGGAGATCTGGGAGCGCAGGATGCTCGCCTGGCAGGCCGGCGAGACCGGGCTGATGAACTACCTCGGCAGGATGCTCGGCAGCCGCTGGCAGGAGGCGAACGACACCGTGGAGCGGCTGCGCAAGGACTACGCCGCGGTCACCCGGGTGCCCACCTGCATCGGCCCCGGCTGCCAGGGCAGCGGTGCGCTGTTCGTCGCCGCCATGCACGGCTTCACCCGCGCCGATACCGAGGCCGCCTATGAGGCCTGGCGCAAGATCGCCCCGCACCTGGAGCTCGAGGCTTCCAGCCGCCACGCCATCGAACGCGACCTGGTGTTCTACTCGCTGGTCCGGGACATCCGCCAGAACCGCGCCTGGGCCGACGAGGCCCTGGCCGGGATGTCCGACCCCGAGCTGCTCGAGCTGAGGGTGCGTACCGCCCTGGCCGAGCGCGACTGGCGGGGGGTCATTGACTGGGTCCACCGCATGCCCGACGAGCCGCGCCAGGACGCCCGCTGGCAGTACTGGCTCGGCCGGGCGCTGGAGCAGCTCGGTGACACGGCAACGGCGCAGACCGCCTATGCCGCCGCGGCCGAGGGACGCAGTTTCTTCGGCTTCGCCGCCGCCGACCGCCTGGGCCGCCCCTACGCCCTCAACCTGGAGCGCAACGGTTTCGACGACGACTACCGTGAGCAGGTCGCCCGCTGGCCGGTGGTGCAGCGTACCGAGGCGCTGATCCGCATCGGCGAACAGGGCCTGGCCAGCAGCGAATGGTACACCGCCGTGGCCCGAGCCACGCCCCGGGAGGCGCGCGCCCTGGCCGACTATGCCCAGCGACGGGGTTGGCACGCCAAGCTGGTGCAGACCACCATCACCGGGCAGATGTGGGATGCCCTGGACTGGCGCTTCCCGGAGGCCTACCGCGAGCACTTCCTGCACTGGGGGCGCGTTACCGGGGTCGACCCCTACCTGCTGATGGGGATCGCCCGCCGCGAGAGCGCCTACAATCCCGACGCGCTCTCGCCGGCCGGTGCCCGTGGCCTGATGCAGGTGATGCCGGGTACCGCCACCCAGCTCAGTCGGCAGCTCGGCATCAGCGATCCCGGCCCTTACGGCGTGCTCGACCCGGCACTCAACATCCGCCTCGGCAGCACCTACATCCGCGACATGCTCGACCGCTACCGCGGCAACCGCCTGGCCGCCGCCGCCGCCTACAACGCCGGCCCCGGTCGGGTCGACCGCTGGCTGCGCGACGCCCCGGAGGAGTTCGACCTCTTCGTCGAGAGCATCCCCTTCCGCGAGACCCGCAACTATGTCCAGGCGGTGCTTGCCTACCGGGCGATCTTCGAGAGCCTGGCCAACGGCGGCAGCAGCGAGGGCGTGGCGATGCTCAGCGCCGCGGAGAAGTCGGTGCGCTATGACCGTTCGCTGCTGGCGAGGAACTGAGCTTCGAGCTGCGATGTCAGCCCGGCTGGCGCTCCAGCGCCAGCTTGACCCCGAAGGCGATGAGCACGCCACCGGTCACCGCGTTGAGCCACCTGGCGACGGCGCGGCTGGCCAGCCAGCGCCCGGCGCTGCCCACCATCACCACGATGGCGATCTGCCACAGGTTGGCGATCACGAAATGCACCCCGGCGAGCCACAGCGACTTGGCCAGGGCCGGGTCCCCGGGGGCGATGAATTGGGGCAGGAAGGCCATGTAGAAGACCACCGTCTTGGGATTGAGCACGTTGGACAGGAAGCCCTCGCGTAGCGGCTGCCACACCGGCACCGCACGGCGACCGCCGCTGACGCCGGCCACCGGCAGCCCCTGACCGCGCCGGGCAGCGAGCAGGCTGTTCACCCCCAGCCAGACCAGGTAGGCGGCCCCGAGCAGCTTGAGCAGGCCGAAGGCCCACGCCGACTGCAGCAGGATCAACGAGATGCCCAGCGCCGAGACGGCGGCATGTACGAACAGCCCGCAGCAGATCGCCAGGCTGGTGAGCATGCCGTCACGCCTCCCTCCCCGGGCGGTGTTGCGGATCACCAGCAGGGTATCGACACCCGGGCTCATGGTCAGCAGGGTGATCGCCACCAGGAAGGGCCAGAAGTGTGCATCGATGAACATGAAAGGCCTCGCGCAAGAGAGCGGGACAGACGGCCGGCGGGTGCTGGACGCGTCGGGGGTTTCCATCTACAGTGAGCTTGCGGGCGGTTGCAACGGTTGCCCCGGCGACAGCCCGGTTGACGCAATCGGGGTGCCGGTGCACCATCCGCTGCGTTGGTCAGCAAGTAAAAAGTCGTCAGTTGTACTTCGATTCCTTCGATACACGCGGTGCGCACTTCTTCCTTGTCTTGCCCACGCACTTGGGGCGCTCGATACGGCATCGCGTGCCCGGCACGATCATTACAGTATGTTAAGGAAATCGACAATGGCAACTGGCACTGTCAAGTGGTTCAACGACACCAAGGGCTACGGCTTCATCTCTCCCGACGACGGTGGTGATGACCTGTTCGCGCACTTCTCCGAAATCCAGGCTGAAGGCTTCAAGACCCTGCAGGACGGCCAGAAGGTCACCTTCGAGGTCACCCAGGGCAAGAAGGGCCTTCAGGCCTCCAACATCCGGATCGCCAACTAAGGGAGTCATCCCTGGCGGCCCGGCGCCGGTTGTCGACCCCGTCTGACGACGACATCGCCAATCGGTGCTGCAGCCCGGAAACAGGAAGGCCCACCTCGCGGTGGGCCTTTTTCATGGGCAGCCGGGGGTCACTCCTCCTCGATCTCCATGGGCTCGAACTCGGGGCTTTCCTCCTGCTCCCGTTCCACCTCCTCGAACTGTTCCTCCAGGCGGCGCTGGGCCTCATCGAAACGGCGCTCCTGCTCCTCGATGATGGCATCGATGTCGCTGCTGGTGGGCTCGCCGGCCTGGGCAGCCTCCTCGTCGAGGCTGGACTCGCCGCGCTCCTCGAGGGGGTCACTGGACGGCTCGAGGTCGGTCGGATCCTCCATGGGCTCGAACTCGGGGCTCTCCTGCTCCACCTCCTCGAACTGCTCGTCGATGCGTCGACTCGCCTCCTCGAAGCGGCGCTCCTGCTCCTCGATGATGGCGTCGACGTCATCCCGGGTGGTCTCGCCGGGAAGCGCCTCATCGCCTTCCAGGCTGGTGTCGGGTGACTCGCCGAGGGTCTCGGCATCGGCATCGACCTCGCCGTCGCGATCTTGCTCGGTGTCGGCCTCCTCCTCCTCGGCGGGCAGCGGCGTCTCGGCAGCTATCGGCTCATCCTCGTCCATCTCGGCGGCAGGCTCCTGTGCCTCCTGCGTCTCCTCGGGCTGGGCAGGAGCGGGCTCGTCGTCGCCGTTGCCGCAGCCGGCGAGCCCCAGCGAGAGCGCCAGGGCAGCCACCAGAGGCATCCAGGGTTTCGTTGACATCCTCTATTACTCCTGACAAAGGGAACGATATTGCACCAGAGCGACACCGCTCCCGCAAGGCAGGGCGATCGCTCAGGTGGCAAACAGCTGGCCGGCGATGTCTCGGAACGCCTTGAACTCGATGGCATTGCCGGTGGGGTCGCGGAAGAACATGGTGGCCTGCTCGCCGGGTTCGCCGCGAAAGCGGATATAGGGCTCGATCTCGAAGCGCACCCCGGCCGCGGTCAAGCGGTCGACCAGCGCCTCCCAGTCACTCATCTCCAGCACCACGCCAAAGTGCGGCACCGGTACGCCATGACCGTCCACGGGGTTGCGATGGTCGTCGATGCCCTTGTCGCCCAGTTCCGGATTGAGGTGGCAGACGAACTGGTGGCCGAAGAGGTTGAAATCGACCCAGGTATCGCTGGAGCGGCCTTCCGGGCAGCCCAGCAGTTCGCCATAGAAGCGGCGGGCCTCGGCCAGATCTCGGACCTGCACGGCGAGATGGAAGGGAGTGAGCATCTCGATTCCTCCAAGGATGGGTTACCGGTGCTGTCCATCATGCCGCTCCCCGGGCCGGCTGGCCAGCCCACCTCTGTCAGGATCCGGCAGCGGACAGCCGAGGGTCCAGGCCACGGCCCGCAGCAGCTCTGCCTCTTCCGGCTCGACCCGTCCGTCGTGCTCCACGCAGCGGATCATGGCGGCGAGCAACGCCGCCCGCTCGGCCGTGGCCAGACGCACCAGCCGCTCCATGGCCCAGTCCAGGTCCGCTGCCAGGGCCGGCTCGGCCATGAAGTCGAGGGCAACGCCCAAGGCCTCGGCAGCCTGGCCGAATGCCTCGCGGGCCTCGGCCCCATCGCCCTGACCGGCTGTCGCCAGGGCCGAGAGCAACCGCGAGAGCGGCCCGCCCAGGTCGACCAGGTGCCGGTCACGCCGGGCGCGCCGCTCGCCCTCGATGCCCTGGACGACCAGCCGATGGAGCGCCCACTGCAGTGCCCCGGGGCGGGCCTCGATCGCCATCAGCCGCTCGAGGCAGGCATGGAAACCGGCGAACTGGGTGGTGGACAGCTGGCGCAGCACCGGCAGCGCCAGTTCGATCAGCGGCAGGCGATGGCCGGGTGCGAGTCGTGCCAGGGGCTCGGCGAGTCGATCCAGTTCCACGAGCACCTCGGGCAACGCCTGACTGTCGAGGGCGAGGCGCTGCTTCTCTCGGCTCTGCGGGTCGCCCCCCATCAGGATGCCGTAGACCAGCGCCCGGGCGGCGAAGGGGTCGTGGGCGGCCTCGATCAGCCGTGCCTCGATCTCGGCGAGGCGTTGGCGGGCGCGGGCGATGTCCGGGGCATCGAGCCGGCCGACGCTGGCCACCACGGCGGCGGCCAGGGTCGTACCGGTCGGTGGCGCGGATGTCGACGGGGGCTCGGCCCCGGCGGGGTCCGCCGGACGGGACGCCGGCGATGGCAGGCTGCCGTCCCAGTGGGGCAACACCCGGCGGATCCGCTGCTCCAGCGGCGGATGGGTCGAGGTGAGCCGGCTCATCGCCCGCACCCCGCGACCGAAGTAGAGATGGCTGAACTCCTCGGCATTGGCGGCCCCCAGGCGCGAGCCGGCCGAATGGGCGGCGAGTTTCTTCAGCGCCCCGCCGATGCCGTCGGGATTGCGGGTGTACTGCACGGCACTGGCGTCGGCGAGAAACTCGCGCTGGCGACTCACCGCCGCCTTGATCAGCCTGCCGCACAGGGTGCCGGCATAGCCCACCACCATCAGCGCCGCCCCCAGGCCCAGCACCGCGGCATGGCCGCCACCGCGGCGCGAGCGCCCCCGGCCACCCAGCACCGCGCCACGCAGCAGCATATGGCCGATCAGGCCGATCGCCAGGATGCCATGGAGCAGCGCCACCAGGCGCAGGTTGAGGCGCATGTCGCCGTGCAGGACATGGCTGAACTCGTGGGCGATCACCCCCTGCAGCTCGTCCCGGCCGAGGGTCTCGATGGCGCCCCGGGTGACCCCGATGGCCGCGTCATCGGGCGCATGGCCGGCGGCGAAGGCGTTGATGGCCGGGTCCTCGAGCAGATAGACCGCGGGCACCGGCAAGCCGGAGGCGATGGCCATCTCCTCCACCACGTTGAGCAGCCGGCGCTCGTTGTCGTCGCGGGTCTCGAGGTTGAGCGGCCGCCCACCCAGCGCCTCGGCCACTGCCGAGCCGCCGGCTCGCAACTGCAGATGACGCCCCAGGCTACCCAGCGCCACCACCAGGATCACCGCCACGGCCACGCCGCCCAGCAGGCGGGGATCCAGGGCCCGGGCCAGGGGGTCGCCGCCGGCCTGGCCGTCGAGCAGCACCAGTGCCAGCGCCACCACCAGCGAGGCAACGACGATCAACCCCGCCACGGCCAGCAGCAGCAACCCGACCAGCCGACCGGTGAGCCGCCGGGCCTGGTCCTGGGCCTCGAAGAAGTTCACGGGGCCACCCGCCTCAGAAACTCACGCGGGGAGCCGCCTGGATCTCGGCACTGTCCTCGAATTCCAGCAGGGCGGCGTCCTCGCGATGACCCAGGGGACCGGCCAGCAGCACCGGGGGGAAACTCTGCTTGTAGGTGTTGTACTGCATCACGGCGTCGTTGAAGGCCTGCCGGGCGAAAGCGACCCGGTTCTCGGTACTGGTGAGGGTCTCGCTCAACTGGCGCATGTTCTCCGAGGCCTTGAGGTCGGGGTAGGCCTCCATCACCACGTTGAGCCGGCCCAGCGCGGCCCCCAGGGCGCCTTCGGCGCCGGCGAGCTCGGCCATGGCGCCGGGTTCGCCGGGCCGGGCGGCGGCAGCCTGCAGGCCGGCCAGTGCACCGTTGCGCGCCTCGGTCACCGCCTGCAGGGTCTCGCGCTCGTGGGCCATGTAAGCCCTCGCCGTCTCCACCAGGTTGGGGATCAGGTCATAGCGGCGCTTGAGCTGCACCTCGATCTGGGCAAAGGCGTTGCCGTAGCGGTTCTTGAGCGTTACCAGGCGGTTGTAGATCGCCACGCCATAGACCAGCAACAGGCCCAGCAGCACCAGCACCACGATTGTCGAGATTTCCATGCATGTCTCCTCGTTACGGCGCGGCACGAGCGGCAGGCCAACCATGCCAATGGTCAGTGCCATTCCCGGACCAACCTCTTTACACTCTACCGTGTGACATATTTATCGAACAGGGACCGTCGATGATCGATGCAGCCTTTCTACTTGCCGCCTTCATCGGCGGTCTGTCGGCCGCGGCCGTGCGGCTGCCACCGCTGGTGGGGTTTCTCGTTGCCGGCTTCGCCCTGAACGCGCTGGGCTACGACAAGACCCCACTGCTCGAGTTGCTGTCCAACACCGGTGTCACCCTGCTGCTGTTCACCATCGGACTGAAGCTGGATGTGCGCACCCTGCTGCGCCATGACGTCTGGGGCAGCGCTTCCCTGCACATGCTGGGTTCGACGCTGCTGCTGATGTCCCTGCTGTCACTGTTCAAGTGGCTGGGGCTCGGGCTGCTGGCCGAGGCCGGCTGGCCGACGCTGGCGCTGCTGGGCTTCGCCCTCTCCTTCTCCAGCACCGTCTTCGTGGTCAAGGTGCTGGAGAAGCGCAGCGAGACCCAGACGGCCTATGGCCGGCTGGCCATCGGCGTGCTGATCATGCAGGACATCTTCGCGGTGCTCTTCATCACCGCCTCCACCGGTGAACTGCCGAGTCCCTGGGCCCTGGGGCTGCTGCTGCTGATCCCGGCCGCCCCTGCACTGCGCCGCCTCCTGGACCAGCTCGGCCATGGCGAGATGCAGCTACTGTTCGGCTTGCTGCTGGCCCTGGTGCTGGGCTACGCCCTCTTCGAGGCGGTGGGTGTCAAGGGCGACCTCGGTGCCCTGGTCATCGGCCTGCTCCTGGCCCCCCACCCCGCGGCCCAGGCCCTGGCCCGCTCCATGTTCAATATCAAGGAGCTGCTGCTGGTGGGATTCTTCCTGGGGATCGGGCTCACTGCCATGCCCGATGCGAGCCACCTCGGCATGGCCCTGGCCCTGGTGGCCGTGCTGCCGCTGAAGAGCCTGCTCTACCAATGGATCTTCATGCGCTTCCCCATGCGCCTTCGCACTTCGGTGCTCGCGACGCTGAGTCTCTCCAACTACTCGGAGTTCGGGCTGATCGTCGGGGCCATTGCCGTGTCCACCGGCTGGCTGAGCGGGGAGTGGCTGGTGATCCTGTCGCTGGCCGTGGCCCTGAGCTTCGGTAGTTCGGCAATGATCAATGGTGCCAGCGAGAGCATCTACCGCTGGCTCGAGCCTCGACTGCCGAAGCGTGACCCCAGCCGGCTGGCCGCCAGCGACCGCCCCATCGAGGTAGGGGATGCCGAGGCCGTGGTGCTGGGCATGGGGCGTATCGGCCGCAGTGTCTACCGGCGCCTGCAGAAAGTGTATGGTCTGCGTGTGCTGGGCATCGACAGCAACCCCAGTAGCGTGAAGCTGCTCCTCGAACGCGGTTTCAACGTGCTGGAGGGGGATGCCGTGGATTCCGATTTCTGGGACAAGCTGCTGATGTCCCCCGACGTGCAGATGGTGGTGCTGGCCATGCCGCACCACGCCGGCAACCTGGTCGCCCTGAAGCAACTGCGCTCGCGGGCATTTCCAGGGCGCATCACCGCCGTCGTGGAGTTTCCCGAGGAGATCGAGCCGATCCGTGAGCTGGGCGCCAATGCCGTCTTCCACGTCTACGATGAAGCCGGACGCGCCCTGGCTGACAGCGCCGCCGAGGAAGCCGGGATCTCGCCCCTGTCTCGGCAGCTCGGCTGATAGCCCATGCGGGTTGCCAGCCGGAGGCGTTTGCGGCTTGATGGCAGGCGAGCCCGGGGCGATAGCCTGCCGGACCATCCCGATGAATGACGCTCGCGTCGATCGTAGCTGTATTGGAACCCCTTGAGTATGGAAGACTTCTTCACCTGGCTCGGCGGCGCGCTCGGCGGCCTGATCCGTTTCGTCGTCGACCTGTTGCGCGGCTTCTTCGCCAACCTCGGCGACTCCGCCCGCGGCTTCCTGAGCGGCCTCGCCGAATCGCTCGGCATCGCCCCCTCGCTGATCAGCCTGCTGGTGCTGATCGTCGGCCTGTGGCTGCTGTGGAAGGGGCTGGCCGCCCTCCTGCGTCGCGCCTTCGTCGTCGCCCTGGTCTGGCTGCTGCTGGGCATGGTCGTGCTCAGCTGGCTGATCAATTAAGCCCACCGCCGCCCCCGAAACAGAGTGCCGCCCGATGGGCGGCGCTCGTGCGTTGGCTCAGGCCAGGGCCTTTTCGACCACCTCGTAGACGTTCGGCGAGAGCTCCTCGGCGCGGATGCGCTCGAGCTCGCCCTTCATCAGCGCCTGGCGGGTCTCCTCGAAGCGCTGCCAGCGGGTCAGCGGCGTGATGATGCGCGCGGCGATCTCCGGGTTGAGCCGGTTGAGCTCGATCACCACGTCGGCGAGCAGCTTGTATCCCTCGCCGTCGAGGCGATGGAAGTTGACCCGGTTCTGGCCGGCGAAGGTGCCGATCAGGGCGCGCACCTTGTTGGGGTTCTTCAGCGAGAAGGCCGGGTGGGCCATCAGGAACTTCACCCGCTCGAGCACGTCCGGCTGGGGGCGGGTGACCTGAATGCTGAACCACTGATCCATGACCAGCGGGTCGTGGGCCCACTTCTCGCCGAAGGCCTTGAGCGCCGGCTCGGCGATGTCATCCCGGCTGCTGTGCACCAGCAGGGTCAGGGCATGTCGCACGTCGGTCATGTTGTGGTCGGCCGTGAACTGGTCGCGGGCGAGTTCGATCGCCTGCTCGTCCTCCAGCGCCATCAGATAGGAGAGCGCCACGTTCTTCAGGCTGCGCGCGGCGATCTGCTCGGGCTCCGGGGCGTAGGCGGCGTCGGCGCGGTTCGCCTCGTAGAGGCGCAGGAAATCGTCGCGCAGGGCCGCCGCCAGCGACTGCTTGACGAAGTCACGGGCGGCGTGGATGGCATCCACGTCCACCAGCGGCTGCTGCTCGGCGATGTAGGCCTCGGAGGGCAGGGTCAACATCTCGGCGAGTACCGCCTTGTCGTCGGGGTCGGAGGCCAGCAGCCCGCGGAAGGCCTCCACCACCCGGGGGTCCATCACCTTCTCGACGCCGTTGCGGTGGGCGGCGATCAGGTCGTCGAGCGCCAGCAGGGCCAGGCGCTGGCCGGCGTCCCAGCGGTTGAAACCGTCGGAGTCGTGCTGCAGCAGGAAGGCCAGGTCCTCGCGGCCATAGGGGAAGCGCAGCTTGACCGGCGCCGAGAAGCCACGCAGCAGCGAGGGCACCGGGGCCTCGGCGACATCGGTGAAGACGAACTCCTGCTCCTCCTCGCGCAGGTGGATGACGGCGTCGCTGCCCAGCGCCTCGCCATCGAGGGTCAAGGGCAGGTCGCGGCCGGACTTGGTGCCCACCAGCCCCAGGCGAATCGGGATATGCAGGGCATGCTTCTCCACCTGGTCGGGCGTGGCCGGGGTGCGCTGCCGCAGGACCAGCCGGTACTCGCAGTGGGTGTAGTCGTATTCGCCATGGGCGTCGATCTCCGGGGTGCCGGCCTGGGAGTACCAGAGCATGAAGCGGGAGAGGTCCTGTCCGGAGACCTCGCCCATGCAGCCGACGAAGTCCTCGATGGTCACCGCCTGGCCGTCGAAGCGCTCGAAGTAGAGGTCGCTGCCGCGCCGGAAGGTCTCCCAGCCCACCAGGTTGCAGAGCATGCGCACGATCTCGGCGCCCTTCTCGTAGATGGTCAGGGTGTAGAAGTTGCCGATCTCGATGTAGTGATCGGGACGCACCGGGTGGGCGGTGGGACCGGCGTCCTCGGCGAACTGGGCGGTGCGGAAGAAGGAGATGTCCTCGATGCGCTTGACCGGCGCCGAGTTGGTGTCGGCGCTGAAGCACTGGTCGCGGAACACCGTGAAGCCCTCCTTGAGGGAGAGCTGGAACCAGTCGCGGCAGGTCACCCGGTTGCCCGACCAGTTGTGGAAATACTCGTGGGCGACGATGCCCTCGACCCGCTGGAAGGCGGCGTCGGTGGCGGTGTGCGGATGGGTCAGCACCGCCGCGGAGTTGAAGATGTTGAGCCCCTTGTTCTCCATGGCGCCCATGTTGAAGTCGTTGACCGCCACGATCATGAACAGGTCGAGGTCGTACTCGCGGCCGTAGGTTTGCTCGTCCCAGGCCATGGCGCGCTTCAGCGAGGCCATGGCGTGGTCGGTCTTGCCGAGGTTCTCCTCCTCGACCCAGATCTGCAGGGCTACCTCGCGGCCGCTCATGGTGGTGAAGCGGTCCTCGACCCGCTTCAGGTCACCGGCCACCAGGGCGAACAGGTAGCAGGGCTTGGGGTGCGGGTCCTCCCAGGTGACGAAGTGACGATCGCCCGGCAGGTCACCGCTCTCCACCGGGTTGCCGTTGGAGAGCAGCACCGGCAGGCTCGCGGCGTCGCCGATCAGCGTGGTCGAAAAGGTGGCCATCACGTCCGGACGGTCGGGGTAGAAGGTGATGCGCCGGAAGCCCTCGGCCTCGCACTGGGTGCAGTACATGCCGTTCGACTGGTAGAGCCCTTCGAGGGCGGTGTTCTCCTTCGGCGCGATCTCCACCTCGGTGTCGAGCAGGAAGGCTTCCGGCACGCGGTGCACGGTCAGGCCGTTCGCGGTGAGGCGGTACTCGTCCTCGTCGAGCGGCTGGCCGTCGATGGCGATGGCCTTGAGCGCAAGCTGCTCACCGTCGAGCTCCAGCGGTAGCCCGGGCTCGCGCTCGGGATGGCGCTCCAGATGCAGGCGCGCCTTGACCCGGGTGGCGGCAGGATCGAGATCGAACGTCAGCTCGGTGCGGGTCACGCGGTAGGCGGGGGGACGGTAGTCGTTGAGGTGGATCGGCTGCGGTTCGGACATCGAGGTGGCTCCTGTCGAGAATTGCCGACCATTGTACGGCCCCCCGCCCCCCTACCTCAAAGCACCTCGATCGCGGCGGCGAAACCGGCGCGTCAGGAAGCGACGGCGGGTTCTGGCCGGGTGACGATCCAGACCCCCAGCAGGAAGAGCCCGGCGATCAGGGCGAACTTCAGCCACGCCAGGCTGACCGTGAAGATCAGCACCAGCATCGAGCAGGCCAGCATGCCGGCGGCCAGCCACTTGGCATGCCGGGGAATGGCGCGCTCGCCCTCCCAGGCCATCACGGCTGGGCCGAAGCGAGGATGCTCGCGGATCCAGCCGGCGAAGCGCGGCGAGCCCCGCGACGCGGCCCACACTGCCAGCAGCATGAAGCAGGTGGTGGGCATCAGCGGCACGAAGACCCCGATCACGCCGAGCGCGAAACTGACCCAGGCGATGGCGATATAGACGGCACGTTGCAGCGTCGGCATCGAGTGCTCTCTCCCTCTTCCCTGATCCTTCATTGAAGCCCAAGGCGTCCGGCATGGCCAATCGCGATGCCCTATGGGACGAGGAGAGGCGAGCTATGGTCCGGTCACGAAGCGCAGCCCCGCGGTACTCGACAAGCACGGGCCCGCGTCCCGGCGGGCCCGTGACGGCGAGCGAGCGATCAGCCCTGGATGGGAATCTCGCGGCGTGACGCCTTCGCCTCCGGGGAGCGCGGGACGGTGACACGCAAAACGCCCTTGGCGAAGGAGGCCTTGATCTCCTCGACCCGGGCGTCACCCGGCAGGTCGAGGACCCTCCGGAAACTGCCGTAGGAGCGCTCGACGCGCTGGTAACGCTCCTCCTTGGTGGTGTTCTCCTGGCGCTTCTCGCCCTCGATCACCAGGCGGTGATCGTCCAGGCTCAGTTTGACATCCTTCTCCTCGACGCCGGGTACTTCGACGCTGATCTCGTAGCGGTCGTCGTGCTCGGCGATGTCGAGGCTCGGGCGCAGCAGCGCAGGCATGTCGCCGAAGCGGCTCTCCAGCGATGGCATGCCGAACTGGCGCAGCATGCCGTCCATCCAGCGGTCGAGTTCCTGATGCATGCTCGTCACTGGGGCCAGTTCGCCGCGGCGCGGCTCCACGGCCCCTGCCGGAGCATCGTGGCTCTCGCTCTTGAACCAGTTCCAGGGAGAGAATTTCTGCAGGTTCATCTGCCACACCTCCTTTCTCGTCTGTCGAAGATGCTCCACAGCAAGAACTCCGCCATTCGGCATTATCAGAATTGGTGGCAGCGGGGTACTTTTCAAGAGCCATGAAGGGGCCTCATGACCTGGATCAGGAAAGCCCGGGACCGGCCCGGGCAGGCAGCGGGTGGGCCCGCCAGGAGCCGCGGCTCAATCGCGGAAGTTGTCGAACTGCAGCGGCAGGTCGGGGCCCCCTTCTCCCTTGAGCAGGGCCATGGCCGCCTGCAGGTCGTCGCGCTTCTTGCCGGTCACGCGCACCTTCTCGCCCTGGATCTGGGCCTGGACCTTGAGCTTGGAATCCTTGATGCGCTTGACGATCTCCTTGGCCTCCTTCTGGTCGAGGCCCTGCTTGAGGACTACCTCCTGGCGGGCGCGCACCCCGGAGAGCACGGGGTCCTTGATATCCATGCAGCGGGCGTCGATGCCGCGCGCGATCAGCTTGTTGCGCAGCACCTCGAGCATCTGCTTGAGCTGGAAGTCGACCTCCGCCTCGAGCGATACGGTCTCGCCATTGAGCTCGAAGCTCGCGGTGACGCCCTTGAAGTCGAAGCGCGTCTGGATCTCCCGGTTGGCCTGGTCCACGGCGTTGCTAGCTTCGTGCTTGTCGAATTCGGAAACGATATCGAAGGAGGGCATGGTGCTGTCCTGGTGATCGATTGAAGATGGAAGGGTGATTCTATCAGCCCGCGCGCTCGACGACCTCGGCCGGCGGCGCCAGTACCTTGACCATCTGCCAGCCGGCGCAGCCGTCCTCGTAGTAGGACTCGAGCCAACACTCCAGCCGAAAGCCGAGGCGTCGGTAGAGCCCCAGCGCCACCCGGTTGTCGGCGCGCACCTCGAGGCCGAGGCGCTCGGCGCCCTGCGCCAGCGCCTCCTGCTCGAGCGCCTCGACGAGGCGACGCCCCAGGCCCTCGCCCCGTGCCGCGGGGTGCACGCAGAAGGAATAGAGCCGCGCACGCCGGCTGCCGCGGCGAAACAGCAAGGCGCCATAGCCCACTAACCGGCCCGCCTCCCCCTCGGCCACCTCGTCCTCGGCGACCAGGGTCAAGGCATGGGCACGATTGAGCAGGTGCCAGAGCTGGCGGCGACTGAAGCGGTCGCCGGTGAAGGCCGCCTGCTCCAGTCGATAGAGGTCGTCCAGGTCCCGGGGACGGGCCTGGCGCAGGGTCACGGTCATCTCATGCCTCCGGAGGTCACCGGCGTGATTGTGATCATGCTCGATATGCTTGTCAGCGCCCGGGATCATGAAATCTTTTCACCCGGCCCGCGACTTGTCGATGACCGGGCTCAAGGGCATGCTGGCTGCGTTCAGGCGGCCCCTTGCCGCCCCTCCCCGCCCGGCTGGAGCCCTCCCATGTGCCCCCTGCGCATCGTCGTCGACCGTCTGGATGACTGGCAACCCTACTACCCCTCCGAGGACCTGATCGGAGCCGACGACTTCCTCGCCCAGGACCGTCGCCATCGCGATGCCGACGCTCGGGACCGCACCACCCATGTGATCAACCTTAGCAGTGACCTCGATTATCTGGGCACCGGCTACTATGTCTCGCTGCTGGCTCAGGCTCGCGGCCAGCGGGTGCTGCCGACGGTGGAGACGCTCAACGAACTGTCGCGCAAGGCGCTGATCGATCTCCAGCTCGACACCCTGGCCCCGCTGCTCGGCGACCTGGCCCGGCTGGGCTCACTGGCCGGCGACAACCTGACCCTGCGGGTGCTGTTCGGCGAATGCCTCGAACCCCGGCTGGCCAGGCTCGCCCGCAAGCTGTTCGAACGCCTGCCCTGCCCGCTGCTCGAGGCGCGCCTGGTGCGTCGCCATGACGCCTGGCGGCTGGCACGGCTCAGGCCGATCCGGCTGCGCGACCTGGTCCCCGAGGAGCAGGACCTCTTCGCCACGGCGCTCAACCGCCACTCGCGCAAGGTATGGCGGACGCCCAAGGCACGCCGACGCTACCGCTTCGACCTGGCGATCCTGATCGATCCGAACGAGGCCCTGCCGCCGAGCAACCGCAGCGCCCTCAAGGCGTTCATCCGGGCCGGCCGACGGCTCGGCATCGACGTCTCGCTGGTCACCCGCCGCGATACCGGCCGTCTGGCGGAATTCGACGGCCTGTTCATCCGCGAGACCACGGCGCTCGATCACCATACCTACCGAATGGCCCGTCTGGCGGAGCACGAGGGCCTGGTGGTGATCGATGCTCCCCGCGACATCCTGCGCTGCACCAACAAGGTCTACCTGCACGCCCTGCTGCGTGCCCGCGGCGTGCCGGCCCCGGAAGGGGTCCTGCTCAAGCGTCACGACCGCCGTCCGCTGGCCGCGCGAATCGCCGGCCTGCACTTCCCCCTGGTGCTCAAGGTGCCGGACGGTTCCTTCTCCCGGGGGGTGGTCAAGGTCGAGTCACCGGCCCAGCTCGAGCGCGAGGCCGCCCGGCTGTTCGAGTCATCGGCCCTGCTGCTGCTGCAGGAGTGGCTGCCCACCGACTACGACTGGCGCATCGGCGTGCTCGACGGCCGGGTGCTGTTCGCCAGTCGCTACTACATGGCACGTGGGCACTGGCAGATCTACGACCACTCCGGCCCGCGGGTGAAGAGCGGCGGCTTCACCACCCATGACCCCGACGACGTACCCGCGGAGGTGATCAAGGCCGCCCTCAGGGCCACCCGCCTGATCGGCGACGGCTTCTACGGGGTCGACCTCAAGCAGGCCGGTGGGCGCGTGGTGGTGATCGAGGTCAACGACAACCCCAACGTGGATGCCGGCATCGAGGATGCGGTGCTCGGCCGCGCGCTCTATGAGCGGATCATGGGGGTCTTTCTCGCCCGCATGGAGGCCCGGGTGCGCGAGAGTTCCTGAGCCGGGTGGCCGCGGCTGACGGCCCCGCGCTTCTGGCGTAACCTGTCGGCCTCCCTGATCGCAACCGACCGGAGCCACGATGAGCGACCGCGATACCCGCCACAAGCACGCCATGCAGAAACTCAAGGCCCATGTCGACGAGAAGGTGGCCGGCGCCACCGAGCAGCGCGGCTTGCTGCTGGTGTTCACCGGCAACGGCAAGGGCAAGACCACCGCCGCCTGGGGCACCGTGACCCGGGCCCTGGGCTACGGCTACCGGGTCGGCGTGGTGCAGTTCATCAAGGGACTCTGGGAGTGCGGCGAACGCGAGCGCCTCGCCCAGGACCCCAACCTCGAGGTGGCGATCATGGCCACCGGCTTCACCTGGGACACCCAGAACCGCGAGGCCGACACCGAGGCCTGCCGCGAGGTGTGGGCCGAGGCCGCGCGCATGCTGGCCGACCCCGAGGTCTACCTGGTGGTGCTCGACGAGCTCACCTACATGCTCAAGTTCGGCTACCTCGACATCGAGACCGTGAAGCGGGCGATCGAAGACCGCCCCCCCGAGCAGACGGTGATCGTCACCGGCCGCAACGCCCATCGGGAGCTGGTCGCCATGGCCGACACCGTCACCGAGATGCAGGACGTGCGACACGCCTTCAACGACGGCCTCCAGGCCCGCCGCGGCATCGACTACTGAGCGGTTTGCCGACACCGAAAGTAACCCATACACATCATCTTTTAGCATCATCCTCCCGGCCACCTGTTGCCGATCGGCAACAACCAACTCCCTGATCTGCAAGGCTCATTCGATCTCGCGCCCGATCTGTTGCCTCACGGCGACGGATCGGGCGTTTCCGCGCGGCGACGCCATCCGGCTTGCGCCTCCAACCTGCTGATTCAACAGCCACCTTGAAACCTGGCCCGATTGTTGCTTGAAGGTCTGGTCGACTATTCACGTTTTCGGCCCTTCCGCGTCACCGCTAGCCGGCACCACCGGCGGCGGGCTGATGCGGTGTACAGGGAGCGGCCCATCAGCAAGGAGCAACGACGACCATGAGGATTACCATTTTCGGTTCCGGTTATGTGGGGCTGGTGACGGGTGCCTGCCTGGCCGATGTCGGCCATGATGTCATCTGTGTCGACGTGGACGAGGCCAAGGTGGCCCGCCTCGAGGCCGGCGAGGTGCCGATCTACGAGCCCGGCCTGGAGAGCCTGATCCGCCAGAACCAGGCCGCCGGACGCCTCCGCTTCACCACCGATGCCGCCAAGGGCGTGGCGTTCGGCCTGCTCCAGTTCATCGCCGTGGGCACCCCCTCCGACGAGGACGGCAGCGCCGACCTGCGCCATGTGCTCAAGGTCGCCGAGACCATCGGCCGCCACATGACCGAGTACCGGATCATCGTCGACAAGTCGACGGTACCGGTGGGGACGGCCAGCAAGGTGGAACGCGTCATCGCCGCCGAACTCGACCGTCGCGGCGTCGAGCTGGAGTTCGATGTCTGCTCGAACCCCGAGTTTCTCAAGGAGGGGGCCGCCATCGAGGACTTCTCCCGTGGTTCGCGGATCGTGGTCGGGACCGAGTCGGAGCGGGTCAAGAGCGCCATGCACGAGTGCTACGGTCCCTACAACCGCCAGCAGGAAAAGCTGATGTTCATGGCGGTGCGCAGCGCCGAGCTGACCAAGTACGCCGCCAACGCCATGCTCGCCACCAAGATCAGCTTCATCAACGAGATCGCCAACCTGGCCGAGCGCCTGGGCGCCGACATCGAGGAGGTGCGTCATGGCATCGGCAGCGATCCGCGCATCGGCTACAGCTTCATCTATCCCGGCTGCGGCTACGGCGGCTCCTGCTTTCCCAAGGACGTCAAGGCGCTGGCCCATACCGCCGAGGCGGCCGGCTATCCGGCAGAGATGATCGGTGCCGTGGAGCGCGTCAACGGCCGCCAGAAGGGCAAGCTGTTCGAGAAGCTGTGCCAGGCCTTCGACGGCCAGCTGGCCGGCAAGACCATCGCCCTGTGGGGGCTGGCCTTCAAGCCCAACACCGATGACATGCGCGAGGCGCCGAGCCGGGCGCTGATGGAGGCCCTGTGGCAGGCCGGCGCCCGGGTCCAGGCCTTCGACCCCGAGGCAGCCGAGGAGTGTCGCCGCCTCTATGGCGAGCGCGCCGACCTGGTACTCGCCGAGCGCCGCGACGAGGCCCTGGAAGGGGCGCATGCCCTGGTCATCTGCACCGAGTGGAAGGCCTTTCGCACCGTGGACTTCGCCCAGCTGCGCGAGACGCTGCTCGAGCCGGTGGTGGTCGACGGCCGCAATCTCTACCATCCCGACAGCGTCAAGGCCGCCGGGCTCAGCTACTACGCCATCGGCCGGGGCGACTCCGTGCGGCCCGTCCTGGCCTGAGGAGTCGAGATGAATCCGCCCCTTGACCGCGCCGTCGCCAGCCGGGTGACGGAGATCACCACCCTGATCCTGGTCCTGGCCCTGCTGGTGGTGGTGATCGTCGAGCTGCCCCGGGAGGTCTTCAGCGCCGAGTCGAAGAGCTTCTTTTTCGCCATCGGTGCCGTGGGCGCCTGGCGCTACTCCTGGTGGCTGGTCCAGGCGCTGCGTTCGGTGTGGTACAACCGCCACCTCTTCCCGCGACTGCGGGCCGAGGCCGATGCGGCCGCGGAGGTATCGCGGCCGCCGGAGCTCTACGTGCTCTGCACCTCCTTCCGCATCGACCCGGAAGTGAACTTCCGGGTCTACGATGCCCTGGTGCGCGAGCTCGTCGACTATGGGGTGCCCACCACCCTCTTCGCCTCGATCTCGGATCGCACCGACGTCGACGTCATCACCCACGTGATGGACGACCACGGCTGGCCCGGCAACGTCGAGGTGCGCTACATGTTCCAGAAGGGGGATGGCAAGCGCTCGGCCATGGCCGAGGTGTTGCGGGCGATCTCGCGGCGGCTGCCGGCCCCCGGGGCACTGCTGGTCTCCATGGACGGCGACATCCGCCTGGAGCCCGGTACCCTGAAGCATTCGCTGTCGTTCTTCCAGGCCGACGCGGACCTGGGTGCGCTGACCACCAACAACAGCGCCATCGTCACCGGTGGCGACGCCACCCGCGAATGGTACGACCTGCGCTATGCCCAGCGCCACCTGGTGATGAGCTCGTTGTCCGTCTCCAATCGACTGCTGGTGCTCACCGGTCGCTACAGCGCCTTTCGCGCCGACCTGGCGATGCAGCCGGACTTCATCGATCTGGTCGAGAACGACCAGGTCGAGCACTGGCGCTTCGGTCGCTTCAAGTTCCTCTCCGGTGACGACAAGTCGACCTGGTACTGGCTGCTGAAGAACGGCTGGCGGATGCGCTACATCCCCGACGTCTACGTCTCGGGGTTCGAGGAGCTACCCGACCGGCGGCGCTTCTTCGCCTCGACCACCGACCTGATGCGGCGCTGGTACGGCAACATGTTGCGCACCAGCAATCGGGCCATCGCCCTCGGGCCCCGCCCCATGGGGATGTTCGCCTGGTGGAGCCTGGTCGACCAGCGGCTCTCCATGTGGACCACCCTGATCGGGCCCACGGTGGCGATCCTGGTCACGCTCTTCGTGCGCCCCTCGTTCATCTTCGCCTACCTGCTGTGGATCCTCTTCACCCGTGGCATCGCCACCCTGATCCTGGCCTGGCAGCGAGGACGCTACAGCCTGCTGTGGATCCCTTTGATCTACTACAACCAGGTCTGGGGGGCCATCCTCAAGACCTACGTCAGCTTCCGCTTCAACCGCCAGAAGTGGTCGCGCCAGGGAATCTCCGCCGGCGAGCCCGACGACCCGGTCGCGGCGCGGCGCCAGCGCCACATGGGGCATGTCCTGCACGGCTTCGCCTACGGCGTGCTGCTGTTCGTGCTGATCCTCACCACCGGCGTCCTCGCCCCACCCGACCGCATGTCGCTCTCGATCGCCCGCGACACGGGCGTCACGGGCTCCGAGACGCCCGAGAACGTCAACCGCTGGTTGTCGCAGGTCATCACCACCCTGCCCGACGGTGGCACGGTCCGGCTGCCCGCCGGCAGCTTCCGGGTGAACGAGGCGCTGCTCGATACCCTGGAGGCCCCGGACGCGATACGGGCCGAGCGCATCGACGGCGCCAACGGTTCGCGTTCCACCACCCTGGCCCTCAGCCCGGGAGTCGCCGAGCACATCGAGGGACCGAACGGCACGGCCATCGACGAGATGGCGTTGTGCACCCCCGAGGCGAGCTGCGCCCTGACCCTGGACGAACATCGCCTGCCTCTCGTCAACGTTCGCCTGAGGGTAGAGACCGATCCCATCATGGAGGCCGTGGCGACGGCCGGCCCTTGAGCAAGGAGACAACAACGGATGGCTGACCATTATTCCGATCCCCGCGATCAGGACCGACACGAACCCACCCTGGGGGGCGCCCCCGACGATGGTCGCTACCCGGCGTGGGGGGGAGCGCCCCAGGACCGTGCCCGCCAGGCGAATGGCGACCGGATCCAGCACGAGCGCCGTGACGAACGGCGTCACATTCGTGTCTCGCCGCCCTTCCGGGTCAGGCTGGATGACGGCACCACGCTGACCGGCGCCGATGTATCGCTGGGCGGGTTCGCCCTCTACAGCGACCGCACCTTCCAGCCCGGCGAGGCGGTCTCGGCGTCGCTGCTGATGATGGCCGGCTCCACCGAGCTGGTCATCCCGCTGCGCGCCGAGTGCCGCCGTACCATGCCCGAGCCGAGCGGTCGTGGCTACAAGGTGGGGTTCGAGATCGTCGACATGGAACCACCGCACCGGGAGCTGCTGCGCCAGGAGATCCGCAGCTGCCTGAGCGGACGTACCGCCAGTGTCGAGGCGCTGGTGGCCGGCGAAGACCCCCAGACGCCGCGCCAGCGCCAGGCCGGGGTCGCCAAGCCCCTGCCCTCGTCGCGGCCGCCGCGCCCCATGCGCCGCTATGTGATGCTGTTCGCGGCCATCGGGGTGCTGGCCCTGGTAGCGGCCGCCACGGCCTACCGCAACTTCATGATGATCGAGCCGAGCTTCGCCGCCGTGACCGCACCGCGCATCGACATCCGCGCCCCCGGTCCCGGCATCCTCGCCGCCCATGACCTGCAGGCCGGCGACCGGGTCGAGCGTGACCAGTTGCTCACCAACGTCGAGAACAGCGACCTGGAGTCGGACCTGATCCTGGCCGATGCCGCCCAGCGCTACAACAACCGGCTGATCGAGAACCTCCAGGAACACCTCGATGGCGGCGGCCAGGAGGTCAGCCTGGCCAACTCCGCCCAGCCGGCGAGCGGCGACACTCTCACCTTCGAGTCGGTCTCGCCCGAGGTCGCCCGGGCACGCATCGAGCAGTTCGAGACGGCCCGCGACTACGAGAGCTCACGCATCACCGCCCTGGAGGCGCGCAAGGCCAACAACGACATCTACAGCCCCTGCGACTGCCTGGTGGCCTGGGCGCTGAGCAGCGCCGACGGCACCTACATCAACGAGAGCGAACGGATCATGACGCTGATCCGCACCGGCAAAGATGACGTGCTGGTCGAAGCGCTGGTGCACATGGGTGACATCGACCGTATCGAACCCAACCAGTTGGCCTACATCGCCCTGCCCAATGCCACGGAGCCGATTCGAGCGCGGGTGCGCAATGTCGCCCTCGATGTGGAACGCCAGCCCAGGGCGGGCTTCCCCAGCTGGGTCCGCCAACAGCAGAACGTCGCCAGCGTGCTGCTGGTGCCCGAGCGCGACCTGCCGGCGGAAAGCGTCGGCCAGCCGGTGGACGTGCGCTTCACCGAGGCCCCACTACTGGGCGCCGCCGCCGAGTGGGTCTGGCAGGGTGCCCGGGCGGTGATCCAGCTTGGCGACCGCATCTATCGCGCCGCCATGGAAGAAGACGACGGCGACACCGGCTGAGGCGTCGCCACACGATCCAGGCCCCGCGGCGCCAGGCGTCGCGGGCGATCATCCAGCCAGGAGGCACCATGATCTTGGATGCACCCCCCCTTGCCCGCCCCAGCGCCGGCCTGCCGCTGGCAGTGCTGCTGACGGCGCTCACCCCCTGGGCCGTACAGGCCGACGATATCGACGAGGCCTCGCTGGGCATGCCCCAGGCCGGGGTCTGCTCGGCGCGCTACACCGAGGTCGACTCTCCCCGTCCCAGCGACGCCGGGAACGGCCATGACGCCATCCGCGAGGGGTTCGATACCCGTCGCCACTGGGGCACCGACAAGAACGTGGAACGGCTGGGAGCCGGACAGACGGGTCTCGGCGAACCCGGGCTTCGCGTCCACTACCCCGAGGGCACCTCCTCGCCGGGTGACGACAAGGAAGGCGGCGCCGGTTTCTATACCGAACCCGCGGCCCTGGCCGGCGCCGAACGCGCCTGCCTGACCTACCGGGTGCGCTTCGAGCCCGGCTTCGACTTCGTCAAGGGGGGCAAGCTGCCCGGCCTCTACGGCGGCGAAGCGCCCAGCGGCGGCGAGCCCGCCGACGGCGAGAACGGCTTCTCCATGCGCCTGATGTGGCGCGAGCAGGGCCAGGGCGAGCTCTACGAATACGTGGTCGACCAGAAAGGCACCTCGGTGGGTCGCGGATTCTGGACCTTTCCCAGCGGCCAATGGGTGACCATCGAGCAGGAGATCGTACTCAACGATCCCGGAGAGGCGAACGGGCTGGCCCGGCTATGGATCGATGGCCAACCGGTCCTCGAGCAGCGCGATATCGTCTATCGCACCACGCCCGAGCTGACCATCGACGGCCTGATGTTCTCGACCTTCTTCGGCGGCAGCGGGGACGAATGGCGCACCCCCCGGGATCAATACGCGGATTTCGCCGCCTTCCGCCTCTACGGGCCGAGTGACTGATCCCTCGCTCCACCATGCAGAGCGCCTTTTCCGACCAACGACCGACCAGGGAGCGACCCCGACCATGCCCCATGCCCGACTCAGAGCCCTACTGTCGCGTTGTTCGCAGCCCGCGATCCTGGCGCTGCTGTTCGTCGGGCTCGCTGGCGTGGCCGGCGCCGACGAAAGCGAGCTGCTCAGCCGGGAGGAGCGCGAAGCCCTGGACCTCTCGGAATACCGGGTCAACGAACCGGACGCCGGCTACTTCGACGTCGCCGCGCGCATGGCCGAGCTCGAGCTGACCGACAACTCCATCCTGCTGCAGGAGCTCGACGAGCTCTCCCAGGGGCCGAGCTGCCAGCAGTTGCTGGAGTACGAGCCCATCACCACCCGGGTACGGGTCCCCGGCTACTACCCCAATCCGGAGGAGTGGGAGCTCGCCTCGGAGCCGCTGTTCCGCTTCGAGGACAACGTCTCGATGCTGGCCGGCTCCTTCGTCGCCAGTGGCGACCCCTACTACGCCGAGTGCCTGGTCCGCTATCTGGATCACTGGGCCGAGGCCGACGCGCTCACCGACTTCCACTACGACTCCATGCAGCCCCAGGCCTGGTTCGCCACCGAGTCGATGATCTTCGCCGCCGGCATGGCGTATGCCGTGGTGCGCCCCTACGTCGAGGGCCTGGAAGAGGAGCGCGAGCGCCTGGAGACCTGGCTCAACGAGCTCGCCCACCTCCACGCCGACATTCCCGGCGACGCCGAGAACAGCTGCTGCAACAACCACTTCTACCGGCGCGCCCTCTACGGCAGCGTGATCGGCGTGCTCACCGAGGACGACGAGCTGTTCCGCTTCGGGGTCAGCGCCATCTACTCCGCCCTGCACGACATGACCGAAGAAGGCGCCTTCCCCCTGGAGGTGAACCGTGGCCGGCGCGCCACCCACTACCAGAACTATGCCCTGCTCTACCTGGTGACCAACATGCAGGTCATCGCCCGCCAGGGCTACGAGGAGATCTTCGACCTCGAGATCGAGGGCAGGACCCTCCACGACGGCGTCGACTTCCTGTTCGATATCCTCGAGGATCCGGCGGCACTGGGGGACTACGCCCCTCTCGAGCAGTACACCGGCTTTCTCAAGGACCCGCAGTACTTCACCTGGATGGAGATCTACCAGACCCGTTTCGACGACCCGCGCGTCGACGACTTCGTGACCCGGGTACGCCCGCTCTACAACCGCAGCGCCGGGGGCTACGCCACGCTCTACTTCATGTCGCCCGACGCCCAGACCCACGTCTTCCGGGACGAGGAACAGCGCCAGACCGAGGCCTTCCGCGGCCTCGGCCAGCAGTGACGCCCGCGGTCGTCCATCCGCTCAACGAGGAACTCTCCATGAAGAAGACCGCCACTACCTTCCGCCCTCACGCCCCCTTGCGGCTCACGGTCTCGGCCGCCCTGCTGGCCTTGCTCGCCGGGTGCGTCGCCCCGGGACAGCCGAACGACAGCACCCGTGGCGTGCCGGCCGGCTACACCGACTGGTTCAATGGCGGCCCCCAGGCCGACATCGAGGGAGAGGACTGGAACAGGATCAGCCGCATCCAGGAACTGGTCGAGGCCGGGCAGTATGACGAGGCCATCGAGCGCCTCGAGCCCCTCGTGGCCCGCCACATTCCCCCCGCCCAGTACGAAATGGCCAAGCTGTATGACGCCGGCGAAGGGGTCGAGCGGGATCCCGCCGAAGCCGCCAGGCTCTACGGCAGGGCGATCGAGCTGCCCTCGCCGATCCTCGGCAACGCCTCGCTCAACCTCGCCGAGCACTACCGCGAGGGGGACGGCGTCGAGCGCAACGACGTGCTGGCCTATTACCTGCTGGACCAGGCCGTGGGCGAGGGTGTGGAGCGCGCCGAGCCGATGCTCGCCGAGCTGCTCGCCGAAGGCGGCGAGGGCGTCGGCGCCGACCCGGAGCGGGCCCGTCAGCTCCATGTCCGCGCCGCCGAGCGGGGGGACGCCCAGGCCCTGCAGGCTCTGGCCGAGGGCCATGGCCCCGGCGGCTGGCTGCCGGAAGAGCCGGAACGCGCCATGGATTATGCCCAGCGCTACGCCGCCACGCTCGAGGAGAAGGCTGCCGCCGGCGATACCAACGCCATGCGAGAGCTCGCCGGGCTGCATGCGCCGGACGGCCTGCTCGGTGACCAGCCGGAGCGGCGCCGGCAGTGGCTGGTGCGTGCCGCCGAGGCCGGGGATGAGGATGCCCTGGGCCAGGCCGGCAGAGCGATGATGGAGAGCGATCCACAGCGCGGCCGGGAACTGCTCGAGGCGGCGGCCGACCGCGGCGATGTGGACGCCATGACGCAGTTGGGCCGCTTCCTGCTCGACCCGGAACAGGGGCCGACCCAGCGGGGCGAGGCCGAGCGCTGGTTGAACCGTGCCATCGAGGCCGGCTCGGTGGACGCCATGGTGGCCCTCGGTGCGGCGCTGATCGATGACGCCGGCAAGCGGAGCCGTCTCATGGCACAGGACACCCTGGATGACGGCACCGGCGCCCCATCCACCACACTTGCCGACACGGCGATGAGTACCTCTCCCGACGTCAGACGGGGCATCGAGCTGCTCGAGCGGGGCGCCGAACAGGACGACCCGCTGGCCCTGGCATACCTCGGGGACATCTACCTCGGCGATGAGCTGGTACCGAGCCAGCCCTACCTGGCCATTGAGTACCTGGAGCGCGGTCACGAACTCGGACACCCCTGGGCCACCGAGCAGCTCGGCGCCGCCTATCTCGAGGGCCGCGGCGTGCCCGCCGACGGCCGTCGCGCCGAGGAACTGCTGCGGGAGGCCATCGACCAGGGGCAGAGCGGCGCCCAGCGGCTGCTCGGCGAGGCCCATCTCGAGGGCGAGGCGGTGCCCTTCCACCCCAGCCGTGGCGAGGAACTGCTCCTGGCCGCGGTGGAGGCCGGCGATACCAGCGCCATGACCACGCTCGGCGAGGCCTACCTCGCCGGCCCCCTCGAGGAGCAGCCCGGCCGCGGGCTGGAGTTGCTCGAGCAGGCGGCCCATCAGGGCGACGCCTACGCCATGGTGGTACTGGGGCGCGCCTACCGCGACGGCCAGGGCCTGCCGCGGGACCTCGACGCCGCCTCCCGCTGGCTGACCCGGGCCCGCGATGCCGGCCACGCCTCCGCCGACGAGGCCCTGACCGGACTCAACCGGGATCGTGGCGCCCAGGGTGACATCGGTGCCCTGGTCGAGGCCGCCGAGGACGGCCATCCGGGCGCCATGGCCGACCTCGGTCGCGCCTTCCTCCACGGCGAAGGGGTCGAGCAGAACCGCGAGCATGCCAGGGCCTGGCTCGAGCGCGCCGCCAACGCCGGCCATACCGGGGCCAGGGCCGAGTTCGGCGAGATGCTGCTCGAGAGTGACCCCCAGCGCGGCATGCAGTTGCTGCAGGGCGCCGCGGATGCCGGCCACGAGGGTGCCCGCCTCGCCCTGGGCCGCGCCTATCTCACCGGCGAGCACGGCGAGGCCGATGCCGAGCAGGGGCTCGCCTACCTGCGCCCTGCGGCCGAGGCCGGCAATCCCCACGCCGCCCAGTTGCTCGGCCAGGCCTACCTGGAAGGCAATGGCGTCGAGGCCGACCCGGCCCAGGCCGAGGAGTGGCTGACCCGGGCGGTGGAGAGCGGCGATCTCTCCTCCCGCGCCAACCTAGGCCGCGTCCTGCTGCGCGGCGAGGACGGCATGCCCCAGGATGCCGAGCGGGGCGTGGCGCTGCTGCAGGAGGCCGCCGACCAAGGGCATGCCGGTGCCCAGGCGACCCTGGGTCGCGAGTACCTGCGCGGCGACCTGCTCGAGCGCGACTCCCGCCGCGGGGCCGACTACCTGCTGCAGGCCGCCCATCAGGGTCACGCCAGTGCCCGGCTGGCGCTGGCCGAGGCCTACCTGTCGGCCAACGGCCTGGAGAACGCCAACCGCGAGCAGGCGCTGCTGTGGCTCGACGAGGTGATGGAGGGCGACAGCGACATCGCCCTGGAGACCCTGCACGACCTGCTCTCGGACGATATCGCCGCGGCCGAGTGACGCCCTGCCCCGCGCACGAGCCCTGTGGAAACGCGAAAGGCCGGCACTGGATGCCGGCCTTTCGCTTTCGTCGACGAGCGGTCACGTCACGGTGTCAGTCCCCCGACGACGTTCAGCCCTCGAAGGGATTGCGCAGCACGATCGTCTCGTTGCGGTCCGGGCCGGTGGAGATGATGTCGATGGAGGTGCCCACCTTCTCCTCGAGGAAACTGATGTAGGCGCGGGCGTTGGCCGGCAGGTCCTCGACGCGCTTGGCCCCCAGGGTCGACTCGCTCCAGCCCGGCAGGTCCTCGTAGAGCGGCTCGATGGCCTCGTAGCCCTCGGAATCGACCGGAGTGTCGAGGACCTCGCCGTCCTTGCTGCGATACCCGACGCAGACACGAATGTTCTCCAGGCCATCGAGCACGTCGAGCTTGGTCAGGCAGATCCCGGATACCGAGTTGATCTGCACCGCATGGCGCAGCGCCACGGCGTCGAACCAGCCGCAGCGACGCGGCCGCCCGGTGGTGGCGCCGAACTCGTGGCCGCGCTCGGCCAGGTGACGGCCGTGCTCGTCGAACAGCTCCGTGGGGAAGGGACCGGAGCCAACGCGGGTGGTGTAGGCCTTGGTGATGCCCAGCACGTAGTCGAGGTAGAGCGGCCCGACGCCGGAGCCGGTGGCGGTGCCGCCGGCGGTGGTGTTGGAGCTGGTGACGAAGGGATAGGTGCCGTGGTCGATGTCGAGCAGCGAGCCCTGGGCCCCCTCGAAGAGGATGTTCTCGCCGGCCCGGCGCAGGTCGTGGACCAGGCCCACGGTATCGCAGACCATGGGGCGCAGCTCCTCGGCCATCTCCATGGCCTCGTCGAGCACCTGCTGGAAGTCCACCGGGGCCTCGCCATGGTAGTTGACCAGCACGAAGTTGTGGTAGTCGAGCACCTCGCCGAGCTTGGAGGCGAAACGCTCCCGGTACAGCATGTCGCCCAGACGCAGCCCGCGACGGGCCACCTTGTCCTCGTAGGCCGGGCCGATGCCACGGCCGGTGGTGCCGATCTTGGCCACGCCGCGGGCCTTCTCGCGGGCCTGATCCAGGCGCACGTGGTACGGCAGGATCAGCGGGCAGGCCGGCGACAGGCGCAGGCGCTCGCGCACCGGCACGCCCTTGGCTTCCAGCTCGCGAATCTCCTTGATCAGCGCTTCCGGCGACAGCACCACGCCGTTGCCGATCACGCAGGTCTTGTCGGGCCGCAGGATGCCGGAAGGGATCAGGTGCAGGACGGTCTTCTCGCCGTCGATGACCAGGGTGTGGCCGGCATTGTGCCCGCCCTGGAAACGCACCACTGCCGAGGCGGACTCGGTGAGCAGGTCGACCACCTTGCCCTTGCCTTCGTCACCCCATTGGGTGCCCAGTACGACTACGTTCTTGCCCATAGTGCTCTCGTCTCTCGTTGCGGCGCCGCGCTGCCTGCGCCGCGCCCATGTCAGGCCCAGGGCCATCCTCGATGACCGGCGTGCCGGTCGGGCCCGTGTTGTGAAACCTACAGGGAGCGTGGCTCCCAGCGGCCGTCGATCCGCTCCAGGCGCCGGTTGCAGCGGTGCTCTTCGGGGCCGGTGCGCTGGCCGGGCAGCGCCTGGACGACCCGTTCGCCCCGCTCGCGCAGGGCGGCGATGGCCTCGTGCAGCCCTTCGCCCTCGGCCGGCGCCCAGACGCCGTCGTGGGCAGGCTCGCCGAGCGCCAGGGTGGCCAGCAGCTTGAGGTCCATGGAGAAGCCGGTGGCCGGCCGGGCGCGGCCGAAGGCGCGGCCGGTATCGTCATAGCGTCCGCCCTTGGCCAGGGCCTGGCCGTAGCCGGGCACGTAGGCGGCGAACATCATGCCGGTGTGGTACTGGTAGCCGCGCAGCTCGGCCAGGTCGAAGTAGGGTTCGACCTCGGGATGCCGGGTCTGGACCCCGCGATGCAGGGCCCGCAGCTGATCCAGCGCCGCGCCCACCGCCGCGGGCGCTTCGGCGAAGGCCTCACGCGCCTCGTCGAGCACCTCGGGACCGCCGTGCAACCGGCCGAGCGCCATGAACATCCCGGCCAGGGCCGGATCGCTGACGCACTCGGCGGCCCGATCCGCCAGCGCCCCCGGCGACTTGAGCTCCAGCGCCTCGAACAGTGCCCGCTCCTGCTCGGTCGTCAGCCCGGCGGCCTGTACCAGGCTACGGTAGATGCCGATGTGACCGAGTGCCAGGTGGATCTCGCCGGCGCCGGCGGCGACCAGGCTGGCCAGGGCCAGGTGCAGGATCTCCAGGTCGGCCTCGAGACCGGCATGGCCGAACAGCTCGACCCCGACCTGCACCGGGCTGCGCCCGCCCTGGTGCTGGTCGGCCTTGGCCCGCAGCACATTGGTGCAGTAGCACAGGCGCACCGGCCCCTGACGCTTCATCGAGTGGGCATCCATGCGCGCCACCTGGGGGGTGACGTCGGCGCTGACCCCCATCATGCGGCCGGTCAACTGGTCGGTCAGCTTGAAGGTCTGCAGGTCCAGGTCGGTCCCGGTGCCGGTCAACAGCGAATCGAGGAACTCCACCGGCGGCGGCATCACCTGGTCGTAGCCCCAGCGATGATAGAGATCGAGCAGCGCCCGACGCAGCTCCTCCATGCGGCTCGCCTGGGGAGGCAGCACCTCGTCCATGCCGTCGGGCAGCAGCCAGCGGTCAGCGATGGTCATGTCTTTTCGTCCTGCAACACAATGAATGGCCAGGGAAACATGTTCCGGTGAGCGGCCTTGCGCGGTGCTCGCCCGGATGGGGTGGAGGCCACAAAAAAACCGGGCCACGCCCGGTTGAAGGAGTCTACCACGTTTGGCGCGGGGTTGAACCCTGCCGGGCGGACTGCCGCCATCGTGTGATGGCGGCAGTCCGAGCACCGGGCGCGGGCCTAACCGACCGCTCCCGGCGCCCTACTCCTCCGGCGGCAACAGCGCATCAGCCTCGAGCCCCCGGTTCGTCGGGCTCTTGAGGTAACGGAAGAAATCGCTGGAGGGATCCAGCACCAGCATGTTGCCATCTCCCTCGAAGCTGTTGCGATAGGCGTTCAGGCTGCGCCAGAAGGCGAAGAACTCCGCATCCTGGGAGTAGGCCTCGGAGAAGATCGCCGCGGCCTCGGCGTCGCCCTCACCGCGCAGGGTCTCGGAACGCTCGGTGGCCTGGGCCAGCAATACCTGGCGGCGACGGTCGGCATTGGCGCGGATACGCTCGGCCTCCTCCTGGCCCTGGGCGCGCCACTCGCGGGCCTCCCGCTCACGCTCGGAGCGCATGCGATCATAGACCGCCGAGGAGACGTCCTCGGGCAGGTCGATACGCTTGACGCGGATGTCGACGATCGCCACGCCCAGCTCCTCGCGCATCAGGGCGTCGAGGTCATCGGCCGGGCCGGTCATCAGGTCGTCGCGACGCTCGGCGATGATCTGCTGCAGGTCGAGGCGACCGAACTCGTTACGCAGGCTCTCGTCGACCCGCGGCTGGATCAGGCGCGTGGCCATCATCTCGTCGCCGGCCGTGGCCTCGTAGTAGCGGGTCGGGTTGACCACCTGCCACTTGACGTAGGAGTCGACGATCACCGCCTTCTGCTCCAGGGTCAGGTAGCGGCTGGGCTCGGTATCCAGGGTCAGCACCCGGGTGTCGAACTTGCGCACCGTCTGGGTGACGGGGACCTTGAAGTGCAGCCCCGGCTGGATGTTCTCCTCGATGACCTCACCGAAGCGCAGCTTCACCGCGCGCTCGGTCTCGTCGACCACGTAGAGGCTGTTGCTGGCCAGCCAGGCGGCAGCGGCCAGGCCGCCGACGATGATCAGGGAACGATTGTTGATCATTTAGCGGCCCTCCCTGCGGATTCCACTGCTGTTGTTGCCACCGTTCGAGGACGACTGGCTGCCGCGCAGGCGCTCGAGCACTCTCGGGTCGAGCTCGCCCTCCTCACCGGTGCGCTCGGCGTCAGCGCTACGCTCGCCGCCGTTACCCATCTGGTCCAGCGGCAGGTACATCAGCGGGCTGTCGTCGGCCACGTCGACCAGTACCTTCGGCGTGCTGCCGAAGATCTCGGCGATGGCATCCAGGTAGAGACGCTCGCGCATGATGGCCGGCGAGTCCTGGTACTGGGCGAGCAGCGCCGTGAAGCGGTTGGCCTGACCGCGGGCCTCGGCCACCACCGACTCACGATAGCCCTGGCCCTGCTCGACCAGGCGCTGGGCCTGACCCTGGGCCTCGGGGATGATGGCGTTGGCGTAGGCCATGCCCTGGTTGATGGTCCGCTGGCGGTCCTCGCGGGCCCGGATCACGTCGTCGAAGGCATCGATCACCTGGGCGGGCGCCGAGGTCGACTCGATGTTGATGGTCTGCAACAGGATACCGGTGCCGTAGCTGTCCTGATAGGACTGCAGGCGGCTAGCCACCGAGCTGCCGAGGATCTCGCGCCCCGAGGTCAGGATATCGATCATGTCGGTGCCGCCGACCACGTGACGCAGCGCGGAGTCCAGGGCGTTCTCGATGGAGAGCTGCGGGTCGCGCACGTTGAGCACGAAGTCACGGGGGTTGTTGACCTGGTACTGGGCCGAGATCTCGACCTCGACGATGTTCTCGTCGCGGGTCAGCATCGACTGGGTCTGGGTCAGCGAACGCACCCGGGTCACGTTGACCATGCGCACGTCGTCGATCAGTGGCGGGTTCCAGTGCAGCCCGGGGTTGACCACTTCCTGGAACTTGCCGAAGCGCAGCACCACGCCGCGCTCCGACTGGTCGACCAGGTAGAAGCCGGTGGCCGCCCAGATCGCCAGCGCCACGATGATCAGCAGGCCCGGCAGGGCGAAGGTGTTGCGCGGCTTGCCACCGCCGCCCTTACCGCCGCCGCCCTTGCCGCCGCGGCCGCCGAGCATGCTGTTGAGCTTGTCCTGAAACTTCTTCAGGGCCTCGTCGAGATCGGGCGGGCCCTGATTGCCGCCGCGATTACCGCCGCCGCCACCATTGTTGCCGCCGCCGCGTCGGCCACCACCACTCCAGGGGTCGTGCTGGTTGCCACCACCAGGCTCATTCCAGGCCATACGTCCTCTCCACTCTGCGTTGCGTCCCGCCGACGGAGCGGCTCCGTGGCGGGTTTAGGTTGCGATCCGGTGTGCGCCGTCCGAGCGACGCCTGTCGACCTTGTCGTTATCTGTGCACGGCCGTGGCACGAACACGGTTCGTCGTTCGTTCAACCTTCCCAGACGGGCCGCTCCTGCAGCTCCCCCGGCAGGTAGTCGTCGGGATGCTCGCCGAGGCGTGCCATCAACTGCAGGAAGTCGCGCCGTGGCAGCCGCACCTCGAGCAGCACGTGTCCCTGGTCGTCGAAGGCTTCCTCGCGCACCGCCCCCAGCTCGTGCAGGCCGGCCCTCAACCGGCCCTGATCGGGCGAGAGGGTCAGCCGCACGTCGATCACATCCTCGGCCAGACGCTCGGAGAGCGCCTGCCCCAGCAGCTCCAGGCCGCGCCCCTCGCGGGCCGAGAGCCAGACCACCTCGGGGAGCCCCTCGCCGTCGCGTTCGATGCGCGGGGCACTGTCGAGCAGGTCGATCTTGTTCATCACCTTGAGCGTCGGCACCTCGAGGGCGCCGATTTCGTCGAGCACCGTCTCGACCTGAGTCACGTTGAGGTCACGGTCGGGATCGGCGGCATCGATCACGTGCACCAGCAGGGTCGCCTCGGCGGCCTCCTGCAGGGTGGCACGGAACGCTTCGACCAGCTTGTGGGGCAGATGGCGGATGAAGCCCACGGTGTCGGCCAGCACCACCGGCCCCACGTCGACGACCTCGAGGCGACGCAGGGTCGGATCGAGGGTAGCGAAGAGCTGGTCGGCCGCATAGACCTCCGACTCGGTGAGGGCATTGAACAACGTTGACTTGCCGGCGTTGGTGTAGCCGACCAGCGAGACACTGGGGATCTCGGCCCGGGAGCGGGCACGGCGATTCTGGCTACGCTGGCTGCGCACCTTGTCGAGCCGCTTGTGGATCGCCTTGATGCGCGCCCGCAGCAGCCGGCGGTCGGTCTCGAGCTGGGTTTCGCCGGGACCGCGCAGGCCGATACCGCCCTTCTGGCGCTCGAGGTGGGTCCAGCCACGCACCAGGCGCGTCGACATGTACTCGAGCTGGGCCAGTTCCACCTGCAGCTTGCCCTCGTGGGTGCGGGCGCGCTGGGCGAAGATGTCGAGGATCAGCCCGGTGCGGTCGAGCACGCGGCACTTGAGCTCGCGCTCGAGGTTGCGCTCCTGGGAAGGACTCAGCGCATGGTTGAAGATCACCAGCTCGGCGTGATGAACGGCCATCGCCTCGCGCAGCTCCTCCACCTTGCCCGATCCCACGAAGGTTCGCGAATCGGGCCGGTGTCGGCTACCGGTGAGCAGCGTGGCCGGTTCGGCGCCGGCGGAACGCACCAGCTCGAGGAACTCGCCCGGATCCTCGCGCTCCTGTTCGTCCTGGAAATCCACATGGACGAGTACCGCCGTTTCACCGGCGTCGGGACGTTCAAAAAACAATCAATACCTCACGCATTGTTTTCCGGCTGCGCGGCGGGGTCCTGGACCGGCAGGCGCACGTTGCGCGACGGCACCACGGTGGAGATGGCATGCTTGTAGACCATCTGACTGACGGTGTTGCGCAGCAGGATGACGAACTGGTCGAAGGACTCGATCTGACCCTGTAGCTTGATGCCGTTGACCAGGAAAATCGATACCGGAATGCGCTCCTTGCGGAGGATGTTCAGGTACGGGTCTTGAAGGGACTGCCCTTTGGACATGTTGCTCTCCCTGAATTGTCTCTGGGGGTTGAAGTTATGCTCGGTCACGCCGCAAACCAGTCGGCGCCTTGACGGTTACCCGAAGGGGCCTGGTCACCCGGCCACTCGAAAGGATTATCTTACGCTAACTGCCGAATTCGCGCACGAGTTTCAGCACTTCGCCCATGGGGTCGGGGCCCATGCTGTCCACCCAGTGCAGCCCGGCCCAGCCACGCATCCAGGTCAACTGGCGCTTGGCCAGCTGACGGGTGGCGACGATGCCGCGATGGCACAGTGTCTCCCGGTCATACTCGCCGTCGAGATACGCCCAGGTCTGGCGATAGCCCACGCTCTTCATCGACGGCAGCCCCGGATGCAGGTCGCCGCGGGCCCGCAGCGCGGCCACTTCCTCGACCAGGCCCGCTTCGAGCATCTGCCCGAAGCGGGCCTCGATGCGCGCGTGCAGCACCTTGCGGTCGAAGGGTGTCAGGCCTATCGACAGCACGCGCCAGGGGAAGGTTTCCGGACGCTGCGCCTGCCACAGCTCCGAGAGGGTGCGCCCGCTCAGGCGATGGACCTCCAGCGCCCGCATCAGCCGCTGCGGGTCGTTGGGGTGGATACGCGCCGCCGAGGCGGGGTCGATCCGGGCGAGCTCGGCGTGCAGCGCGGCGAGCCCGCCCCGCTCGAGGTCACGCTCCAGCTCGGCGCGCACCCAAGGGTCCGACGCCGGCAGGTTGGCCACCCCGAAGAGCAGCTGCTTGAGGTACATCATGGTGCCCCCCACCAGCAGCGGAGTGCCGCCGGCTGCGCTGATATGTCGCATCTCGGCGAGGGCGTCCTCGCGGAAATCGGCCGCCGAATAGGGCTCGGCCGGGTCGCGGATATCGATCAGCCGGTGTGGCGCCCGCGCGAGCTCGGCGGCACTGGGCTTGGCGCTGCCGATGTCCAGGCCGCGATAGACCATGGCCGAGTCGACGCTGATCAGCTCCAGGCCGCGGCGCTCGTGGAGCTCGATGGCCAGGTCGGTCTTGCCGGCGGCGGTGGGCCCCATCAGCAGGATGGCGGGGGGCCGCTTATCCATCATGGGACTATTGTCCTCGCAGGAAGAGGCGGTCGAGTTCCTTCATGGTCATCTCGGTCCAGGTGGGGCGGCCATGGTTGCACTGGCCGCTGCGCTCGGTGCGTTCCATGTCGCGCAACAGGGCGTTCATCTCCTCCAGCGTCAGGCGACGGTTGGCGCGCACGCTGCCGTGGCAGGCCATGGTGGCGAGCAACTCGTTGATGTGTGCCTCGAGGCGGTCGGATCGGCCGTAGCGCTCGAGATCCGCCAGCATCTCGCGGATCAGCGGCTCGACGTCGGCATCCGCCAGCAGCACCGGCAGCTGGCGCACCAGCAGGGTCTCGGGGCCGGCCACGTCGAGCTCGACGCCGAGCCGGGCAAAGGCCTCGCGCTCGGCCTCGACGGTGGCCACCTCGGCGGCGCTCGCCGCCAGCGATACCGGCACCAGCAGCGGCTGGGCCTCCAGCTCGCCGCCGTGCACCTGGGCCTTCATGCGCTCGTAGACGATGCGCTCGTGGGCGGCATGCATGTCCACCACGATCAGGCCGCGCTCGGTCTGGGACAGGATGTAGATCCCGTGCAGCTGGGCGATGGCGTAGCCGAGGGGAGGCGCCCGGGTGGCGTCCTCCTCGGGCAGCACGGGGCGAGGGTTCCCCGACTGCGCCTCCACCCCGGCGGGGACCCGACGCTCGCGCAGGGCCAGGCCCGCGGCGGTGCCGCCGGGGGCCGTCGGCTGTGGCGTCAGCAGCTGCTCCTCGTGACCGGGGTGCAGCGCCCGATAGCCGTCCATGAAGGCGCGGACACGGTCCGGCGTCACTCTCTCACGGGCCCCCTCGCCCACGTCCTCGCGCCCGTGCAGCGCCATGGGTTGCTGCTGCCAGCGCCCGGGGCTCTCGGCGACACCCTCGCCACCGCCGGCCGGCGCGGCGGCGGGCTCGCCTCGCGCCTCCTCCTTGGCCATCTCCCGCCCCCCGGCGCGGGCCTCGCCCAGGGCACGGTGCAGGCTGGAGAACAGGAAGTCGTGGACCATGCGCCCGTCGCGGAAGCGCACCTCGTGCTTGGTGGGGTGCACGTTGACGTCCACCACCAGGGGGTCGACCTCGAGGTAGAGCACGAAGACCGGATGGCGACCGTGGAAGAGCACGTCGCGATAGGCCTGGCGGATGGCGTGGGCCACCAGGCGGTCGCGCACCACCCGGCCGTTGACGAAGAAGTACTGCTGATCGGCCTGGGCCCGGGAGTGGGTGGGCAGGCCCACCCAGCCCCATAGGCGCAGGCCGCCGGTCTCGAGGTCCAGATGCAGGGCATTGTCGAGGAAGGCGCGGCCGAGCAGCGCGGCGATGCGCCGCTCCCGGGCGATCATGTCATCGCCGGGCCGCAGCTGGTGGAGGGTCTTCTGGTTGTGGCGCAGCACCCAGCCGATGTCGAAGCGCGACAGCGCCTGGCGGCGGAAGGCCTCCTCCACGTGGCCGAATTCGGTCTTCTCGGTGCGCAGGAACTTGCGCCGTGCCGGCGTATTGAAGAAGAGGTCACGCACCGTCACCGAGGTGCCGCGGGGGTGCGGCGCCGGAGAGACCCGCGGCTCCATCTGGCGCCCCTCGGCCACCACTCGCCAGCCACTCCGGGGATCATCGTCGATATTGGAGATCAGCTCGAGCCGCGATACCGAGCTGATCGAGGCCAGGGCCTCGCCGCGAAAGCCGAGACTCGCCACGCCCTCGAGTTCGTCCAGCGAGGCGATCTTGCTGGTGGCATGGCGGGACAGGGAGAGCGGCAGGTCCTCCTCGCCGATGCCGCTGCCATCGTCACGCACGCGGATCGAGCGCGTGCCGCCATTCTCCAGCTCGACCTCGATACGCCGACTGCCCGCATCGATGGCGTTCTCCACCAACTCCTTGACCACCGAAGCGGGGCGTTCGACCACCTCGCCGGCGGCGATCTGGTTGGCCAGCCGCGGATCGAGGACCTTGATGCGTCGCTGCGCTGTCATATCACTCCTCAAGACGAGCTGCGGGCTACGAGCCGCGAGCCCCCCTGCTCGAAGCCCGAAGCTCGGAGCTCAAGAACGGGGGATCCGGATCAGCTGCCCGACCCGGATCACGTCACCGTTGAGTTCGTTGGCCTGCTTCAACTGGGCCACCGGCACGCCGTGGCGGGCGGCGATCTCGGAGAGGGTATCACCGGGCTGGATGCGATACTCGTTGCCGTCGGTGCCGCGGCTCTGGTCACGCTGCCAGGCCAGCAGGCTGGCCGGGGGCGGGTTGCGCCGGAAGTGGTCACGCAGGCCGCCGAAGATCGCCCGGGCCACGCTCTGCTGGTGGGAGGCGTCACGCAGCCGGCGCTCCTCGTCCGGGTTGGAGATGAAGCCGGTCTCGATCAGCAGCGAGGGAATGTCCGGCGACTTCAGCACCATGAAGCCGGCCTGCTCCACCCGCGACTTGTGCAGCCGGTTGACCTGCCCCAACTGGTCGAGCACCTGCCCGCCGATGGTCAGGGAGTCGTTGAGGGTCGCGGTCATGGTCAGGTCCAGCAGCACACCGCGCAACACCTCGTCCTTGTCCTCCAGCGAGAGGTTGCCGTCCACCCCGCCGATCAGGTCGGCACGGTTCTCGCTGGCGGCCAGCCACTGGGCGGTCTCCGAGGTGGCGCCGCGTTGTGACAGGGCATAGACGGAGCTGCCGTTGGGCCGGGGGCTGTTGAAGGCGTCGGCATGGATCGAGACGAAGAAGTCGGCCTTCTGCTCGCGGGCGATGCGGGTGCGTTGACGCAACCCGATATAATAGTCGCCGTCGCGGATCATCACCGCCCGGAAGCCCTCGGCCTCGTTGACCTGCGCCTGCAGCCGCCGGGCGATCTCCATCACCACGTCCTTCTCGCGGGTACCGCTGGGGCCGATGGCTCCCGGGTCCTCGCCGCCATGGCCGGGGTCGATGGCGATGATGATGTCGCGCCGGGGATGGGGTCGGGCCTGCTGCAGGGCCACCGCCGGCTCCGACGCCACCTCGGCGCCACCGCTGCCGGCGCCGACCCGGGCCCGGTTGGCGGCGATCTCCTGCTCGCGGATCATCGCCTCGATGGGATCGATGGGGTCCTCCACGGCACTCTCGCCGGGATACTCCAGGTCAACCACCAGACGATGGCCATACTGGTCGTTGGGTGCGAGGGTGAAATGGCGCGGCTCCACCTCGCGCTCCAGCTCGAGCACCACCCGCAGGCCGTTGCCGTCGCGAACGCCGGTACGCACCCGGCTGATGGCGCTGCCGGCGAGATCCAGCCGGTCGACGTCGGCCTCGAGACGGCTGTCGTCCAGATCGATCACCAGCCGCCGGGGGTTGTCCAGGGAGAAGACGTTGGCCCGGGGGGCGGTGGAGAGATCGAAGACCAGCCGGGCGTGGTCAGGGGCGGCCCACAGGCGCACGTTCTCGACCTCACCCGCCCCGGCGGCCCCGGCCACCAACCAGGCCATCATCAACCATGCCGCCGACAGCAGGCGGCGACCGAACGCATCCTTTCTCATGGTGCCGTCTCGCCATCCATATCGACGAAGCTCCTGTCCCGAAGCAGTTCGGGGTCGGCGGCCAGCCGAGCCAGTACCCGGCGGCCGTGATCGCTGAATGCCTCGAGGCGCGCCTCGCGGCCCGTCCCGGCGAGCGCCAGGCTCACCACCAGATCGGGCATCGGCAACCAGCCCTCGCCTCGCTCCGCCCACTCGATGAGGCACAGTGCGTCCTCGGCCAGCAGATCGCGACCGCCGATGAACTCCAGCTCCTCGGGGTCGCCGAGGCGATAGAGGTCAAAGTGGTGGATGCGCGTCCCGGCGAGCTCGTAAGGCTCGACCAGAGTATAGGTGGGGCTCTTCACCGCGCCCCGGTGTCCATGGGCACGCAGGATGCCGCGGGCCAGGGTGGTCTTGCCGGCGCCCAACTCCCCCTGCAGATGCACTCGACCGTGCCCCTGCAGGGCCCGTCCCAGGCACTCGCCGAAGGCGACCTGGCGGTCTTCGTCATCGAGTCGCAGCTGCATGGCCATCGCCCGTCCCAGGGTTGATCAACAATTGCGCATAGGATGCCAGATCGCCGGCCAGCAGACCACGCTCGCCGATGTCGCCGGCCGCCATGTCGGCGGCCAGGGCGTGCACCAGCACACCCACCCGGGCGGCCGCTTCCAGGGGCAGGCCCTGCGCCAGCAGGCCGCCCAGAATTCCCGACAGCGCATCGCCCATGCCGCCACTGGCCATCCCCGGGTTGCCGAAGGGACAGACGGTGAGCCCCTCCGGCCCCGCCACCAGGGTACCGGCGCCCTTGAGGACCACCACCCCGCCGCGCCGCCGCTGGAGTTCACACACCGCCGCCGGCCGGTCGGTCTCGACCTCGGCCGCACTGATGCCCAGCAGACGCGCCGCCTCGCCGGGATGCGGAGTGAGAATCCAGTCATCGCGGCGCTCGCCCGACCAGCGCGCCGCCAGCAGGTTGAGTCCATCGGCATCGACCACCAGGGGGCGGGCCGCCTGGAGGGCGGCCTGCAGCATGCCCTGCCCCCAACTGCCCTGGCCGAGCCCGGGGCCGACCACCAGCACTCCGGCGTGCCCGGCCAGCTCGCCCAGCTCGGCGGCACCACGCACGCCATGCACCATCACCTCGGGCCGACGAACCAGGCTCGCCGTGACATGCGCCGGCGCCGTGGCCAGGCTGACCTTACCGGCCCCCAGCCGGGCACAGGCCTCGGCGGCGAGCAGCGCCGCGCCGCCGAAACCGGGCGCTCCGCCGAGGATCAGGGCATGGCCGAAATCGCCCTTGTGGGCGTCGCGAGCCCGCGGCGGCAGCCAGGCACCGACCAGCCCGGCATCGAGCAGCCGGGCCGCGGGCAGGAGGTCTGCCTGGGCCTCGGCATCGACGCCCAGGGAGCGGAAGTCCAGCTCCCCCACATGGGCCGGCGCCGCCCCGGTATGCAGGCCGAGCTTGTCACCGATGAAGGTCACGGTGCGTGTCGCCCGCACCGCGACACCGAGCACCGCCCCGGTATCGGCATGCAGCCCGGAGGGAATATCGATGGCGAGCACCGGCAGGTTGCTCTCGTTGACGGCGGCAATGGCGTCACGGATGTCGCCGCGCACCTCCCCGCCCAGGCCGGTGCCGAGCAGGGCATCGACGACCAGCTCGCCGCGCAGGGCCAGGCCCGGCCGCCACGACTCGACGCCCACGCCGGCGGCACTCGCCATCTCGGCGGCGCGCCGGGCATCGCCGGTCAGGTCATCCACCGCCTTGAGCAGGATGCGCTGCACCGTCCGGCCCTCGGCGGCGGCCAGGGCCGCCAGCACATGGCCGTCGCCACCGTTGTTGCCGCCGCCGCACAACACCGTGACCGTCCCGGCCCCCGGCCAGCGCGCCTTGAGGCCCTGCCAGGCGGCCATGGCCGCCCGCTGCATCAGGGCGAAGCCGTCGCCCTCCTCGGCAATGGTACGGCGATCGAGCTCTCGTACCTGCTCGGCCCGATAGAGCGGGCGACCGCGACGCTCCCAGTGATCGAACGCCTCGATGGACATCCGGTGTCTCCCCTGAACGTGATGCTTTACCATGGAGTGTAAGTTCTTCACGCCTCGCGCCAAGCCCCCCCGGGCGCAAAATGAGCGACGAGGCCTCTTCTTGCGTGGTTTTTACTCGATCATGAGTGCTCCGGCGCCGATTCCCGACACCCCGCCCGACCTCCAGGCCCTGGCCGACCGGATCAGGACCTGGGGACGCGAGCTCGGTTTCCAGCAGGTGGGCATCACCGACACCGACCTGGCCGAGGACGAGCAGCGCCTCGCTCGCTGGCTGGCCGCCGGCCACCACGGCGAGATGGGCTTCATGGCCAAGCATGGCACCAGGCGCACCCGCCCCGCCGAGCTGGTCCCCGGCACCCTCCGCGTGATCAGCGTGCGCCTGGACTACCTGCCCGCCGAGGTGGAGACCACCAAGGTGCTCGGCCAGCCGTCGATCGCCTACGTCTCCCGCTACGCCACGGGACGCGACTACCACAAGCTGATGCGCAAGCGCCTGGCCAGCCTGGCGCAGCGGATCGAAGCCGAGGTGGGGCCCTTCGGCTATCGCGCCTTCGTCGACTCCGCCCCGGTGATGGAGCGGGCGCTGGCGCGCAAGGCGGGGCTCGGCTGGTTCGGCAAGAACGCCATGTTGCTCAACCCCAGGGCCGGTTCGCTGTTCTTCCTCGGCGAACTCTACACCGACCTGCCGCTGCCGGTGGACGAGCCCTTCGAGTCCGACCACTGCGGCAGCTGCAGCGCCTGTCGCACCGCCTGCCCCACCGGGGCCATCGTCGAGGATCGGGTGGTCGACGCCCGGGCCTGCATCTCGTATCTCACCATCGAGCTGTTCGGCGCCATTCCCGAGCGCTACCGCGAGGCCATGGGCAACCGGGTATTCGGCTGCGACGACTGCCAGCTGGTCTGCCCCTTCACCCGTTTCACCCGCGTGACCCGCGAGGCCGACTTCGCCCCCCGCCACGACCTGGACCGGGCCAGCCTGGTATCGCTGTTCGCCTGGGGCGAGGAGGAGTTCCTCGACAGGACCGCCGGCAGCCCCATCCGCCGCATCGGCTACGAGCGCTGGCTGCGCAACCTGGCCGTGGGACTCGGCAACGCGCCCTGGAGCGAGGCGGTGGAAGCCGCGCTGATGGCCCGCCTGCCCTACCCCTCCGACCTGGTACGCGAGCATGTGCGCTGGGCGCTGGCCCGCCAGCGGCAGAAGCGCGGAGCGTTGATCGCCAGCGCTTAACAGCATTCAGGATCAAGGCGGATCACTACCTTCGAGAGCGGCGCCGGGGACAGGTCGTAGCGGAGGTCTTTTTCCAGGGAAGGAAAAAGTAGCGCCCAGGGAGGGGTTCACAGCGCCTCCGCGGAGACCTGTCGCCGGAAAAGCCGCGACTTCAGGCACCTATCACCCGTTGCCTTCAGCTGGCACTCGTAGCTCGGCGCTGCTACTCCTCCTCGTCGCGCTCCGTGCCCGGCAGACGCAGGAAGGTGGTGCGGTAGTGCGCAAGCTCGGCGATCGACTCGCGGATATCGTCCAGCGCCAGGTGCACGTTACGCTTGCTGAAACCCGCCAGGGCGCCCGGATTCCAGCGCCTGGCCAGCTCCTTCAGCGTCGAGACGTCGAGGTTGCGGTAGTGGAAGAACGCCAGCAGGTCGGGCATCTCGCGCTCCATGAAGCGGCGATCCTGGTGCACGCTGTTGCCGCACATCGGCGAACTGCCGGGCGCGACGTGCTCGCGCAGGAACTCGAGGGTGCGGCGCTCGGCCTCGGCGGTGTCGACCCGGCTGGCCTTCACCCGCTCGACCAGGCCCGACTCGCCATGGGTCTTCTGGTTCCAGTCGTCCATGGCGGCGAGCAGCTCGTCGGACTGGTGCACGGCGATCACCGGCCCCTCGGCCACCAGGTTGAGGTCGTTGTCGGTGACCAGGGTGGCGATCTCGATGATGCGCTCGCGATTCGGGTCGAGCCCGGTCATCTCCAGGTCGATCCACACCAGGCGCTGCGTGCGTGGGTCACGCTGTTCACTCGTCTCGGACATGCGAAGGGCTCCTTGCTGGGCGGCGCTGTGGCACGGCTGACGACAGCGGGCACCTCGGGTGAGTACAATACCCCCATTGTACCGAGCTTCGGGCCCCCATGAGCAAACGCAAGTTGAGCCGCCAGCAACGCTGGCGTATCGAGAAGATCCAGGCCGAGCGCGCCCGGCGCGCCGAGCAGCTCGATGCCCGGGATGCCGACAGGCTGGCCGCCGGGGAGTACGGCCCCGAGCAGCCGGGCCGGGTGATCGCCCACTTCGGCCGCACCCTGGACGTCGCTCCCGAGGGCGACGGCGATGCCGTGCGCTGCCACCTGCGTGCCAACCTCGAGGGCCTGGTCACCGGCGACCGCGTGATCTGGCGCGCCGCCCGGGACGGCAGTGGCGTGGTGGTGGCGCGAGCCGAGCGCGACAACGTGCTCGAGCGCCCCGACGCCCGCGGCCAGCTCAAGCCCGTGGCGGCCAACATCGACCAGATCCTGATCGTCTTCGCCGTGGAACCGGCGCCCCACGCCAACCTGATCGACCGCTACCTGGTGGCGGCCGAGGCCACCGGCATCGCCCCGGTGCTGGTGCTCAACAAGATCGACCTGCTGCCGGAAGCCGGTGGCCAGCTGCGCGAATTGCTCGGCCGCTACGAGGCGCTGGGCTACCCGGTGGTGGCGACCACCACGGCGCGCGCGGATGGCCTCGCGGCCCTGCTGGCCCGCCTGGACGGCCGCACTTCGGTCTTCGTCGGCCAGAGTGGCGTGGGCAAGTCCTCGTTGATCGGCCGCCTGCTGCCCGACGAGGAACTCCGCATCGGGGCACTGTCGAAGGATTCGCGCAAGGGCACCCATACCACCACCACGGCGCGCCTCTATCGGCTGCCCGCCTCCGATGGCGGCGAGCTGATCGACTCGCCGGGGATACGCGAGTTCGGTCTGGTTCATCTGGACGAGCAGCAGGTCGCCGAGGGCTTCATCGAGTTTCGCGACCACCTGGGCCGCTGCCGTTTCCGCGACTGCCGCCACCGCCATGAACCGGGCTGTGCGCTGCTCGCGGCCGTGGAACGCGGCGAGATCCATCCCGAACGCTTTGCCAGCTATCGACGCATCGTCGACACTCTCGACGAGAGCTGAGACAAGCACGTCAACGTCCCCCGAGTCGGGCCTGAAGGTAGGAGAGAGTGCCATGAGTTCAGAAGACAACCTGTTGCCGCTGATCGTCGAGCCCGAGCGACTCGCCGAGCACCTCGACGAGCCGTCGCTGCTGATCATCGACGTGCCGCTCAGGGCCGAGAGCCATGACCAGGGCCATGTGCCCGGCGCCGTCTTCCTGGATCATCGCCTGCTGCTGAGCGGCGAGGGCGAGGTGCCCTGCAAGGTGCCCGCCACCGACGCCCTCTCGCGGCTGTTCTCGTCGCTCGGCCTGACCCGCGACACCCATGTGGTGGCCTACGACGACGAGGGCGGCGGCTGGGCCGGGCGCCTGCTCTGGACCCTGGAGTTGATCGGCCACACCCGCTACTCCTACCTCAACGGCGGCATCCACGCCTGGCGGGAGGCCGGGCTGCCGGTCTCCACCGAGCCCCATGCTCCCACGCCCAGCGAGTACGAGGCCGAGATCCTGCACCCCGAGGTGGCCATCGACCGCCTCGAGCTCCAGGAGCGCCTGGGCGAGAAGGGCTTCGCCGTCTGGGACGCTCGCTCCCGGGCCGAATACGACGGCGAGAAGGGCGACAACCGGCATCTCGGCCATATCCCCGGGGCGGTGAACATGGAGTGGACCGACGCCATGGACCGTGAGCGCGCCCTGCGCATCCGCGACTACGCCGAGCTGATCACCGAGCTCGAGGCCCTGGGCTTGACCCCGGACATGGAGGTGGTCACCCACTGCCAGACCCACCACCGCAGCGGCTTCACCTGGCTGGTAGGTCGGGCACTCGGCTTCGAGAAGATCCGTGGCTATGCCGGCTCCTGGAAGGAGTGGGGCAACCGCGACGATACGCCGATCGAAAAATAGGATGGACTCCCTCTAGTGCTCCTTTCCAGACTCTTCGCCCTGATCCAGTACCCCCTGCCCCACCATCTGCTCTCGCGGCTGGTGGGCCAGTTCGCCGACTGCCGCCTGCCGTGGCTGAAGAACGCCCTGATCCGCGCCTTCGTCAAGCAGTTCAAGGTCGACATGACCGAGGCCGCCGAGCCCGACCCGACCGTCTATGCCACCTTCAACGACTTCTTCACCCGCGAGCTCAAGCCGGAGGCCCGCCCCCTCGGCGAGGGCGTGGTCAGCCCCGCCGACGGCACCCTCTCGCAGTTCGGCGCCATCGAGGCCGGCCAGCTGTTCCAGGCCAAGGGGCACCGCTTCTCGGCCATGGAGCTCTTCGGCGGCGACGGCGAGGCGGCGAGGCGCTACCTGGGCGGCAGCTTCGCCACCGTCTATCTCTCGCCGAGCGACTACCACCGGGTGCACATGCCGCTAGCCGGCACCCTGACCGAGATGGTCTATGTGCCGGGCCGGCTGTTCTCGGTGAACGCCGCCACCACCGAGCACGTGCCCAACCTGTTCGCCCGCAACGAGCGGCTGGTGTGCCACTTCGACACCGAATACGGGCCCATGGCGGTGGTACTGGTCGGCGCGATGATCGTCGCCGCCATCGAGACGGTGTGGGCCGGTCAGGTCACGCCGCTCTCGGGCGAGGTACGACGCATCCGTTTCGACACCCCGGTGCGCCTCGAGAGGGGCGAGGAGATGGGCCGCTTCAAGCTCGGCTCCACCGTGGTGATGGCCTTCGCCGAGCCGGCGACCTTCGCGGATGATCTCGAGCCTGGCGCCAAGGTGCGGATGGGCCAGTCGCTGGGGGCACTGCCCGGCAGCGATGCCTAGCAGCGCGGCGTGGCGAAGGCCATCACCTCCGCCACGCTCGCCCTGCCCAGGGCCAGCTGGATCAGCCGGTCGATGCCCAGGGCCACCCCGCTACCGCCCGGCATGCCGTGCGCAAGCGCCGCCAGCAGCCGCGCGTCGACGTCCACCTCGGGCAGGGCCAGCCGGCGGCGTTCGGCGTTGTCCTCGGCGAAGCGGGCGCGCTGCTCGGCGGCATCGGTGAGCTCGTCATAGCCGTTGGCGAGCTCCAGCCCCGCCAGGTAGACCTCGAAGCGCGACGCCACCCACTCGCCGTCCTCGGGGTCGCGATGACGCCGGGCCAGGGCCGCCTGGCTCGCCGGGTAGTCGACCACCACGTCCAGCCCCTCACGTCCCAGGGCCGGCTCGATGGCCAGGCTCATCAGCAGGTCCAGGCAGCTGTCGCGGGGGGCATCATCCATCTCGAGTCCGCCCGTGTCGCCGGCCAGCCGCTGCAGTTCGGCGAGCGGTGCCGCGAACGGGTCGAGGTTCAGGGTCTCGCGGAACAGCTCGCGGTAGCGGCGCCGGCGCAGCGGGCCGGGATCGCGCCCGAGCACCGCGTGAATCAGCCCCGCCGTCTCCTCGATCAACTCGTCGAGGGCGAACCCCGGCCGATACCACTCGAGCATGGTGAACTCGAGGTTGTGGCGCCGCCCTACCTCGCCGTCGCGGAAACTGCGCGCCAGTTGGAAGATGGGGCCGCTGCCGGCGGCCAGCAGTCGCTTCATGTGGAACTCCGGCGAGGTCTGCAGCCAGAGCCGCTCACGGCCGGCCGGCGTCGTGGCCTCGGTGCACAGCGACGCCAGGTGCACGTCGGTGCTGCCGCCGTGGCCCAGCACCGGGGTCTCCACCTCGAGCACCCCGCGCGCGGCGAAGAAGGCCCGCACCCCGGCCAGCAGCCGCGCCCGCTCGCGCAGGGTCTCGATTGTCGCCGTGGGTTGCCAGTCGCTTGCCATAGCACCATCCTCTACCAACGCGAAGGCCACACCGAAGCGTGGCCTTCAGGAGTCTAACGGAGCCGCGGCTTGCCCGGCGACAGGCCGTCGCGGAGGCGCTGTGAACCCTTCCCTGGGCGCTACATTTGCCATCCCTGACAAATGACCTCCGCTTCGCCCTGTCCCCGGCGCCGCTTGGCCACTCCGATTAACCATCTCTTGCGGCCTCTCCGAACGATGCTCAGGGCTAGGCCCGTTCCCTACGGGCCCTTCGCACTTCCCACATCCTTGTGGGTCGCAAGGCGAACCCCGGGTAAGGCGGCGGAGTTTAGCAGCGCTAAATGAGCAAGCCGTCCCGGGGTTCAACGCCGTATGAGCGAGTGCAGGAAGGCTTATGCTCGTGAAACGTACTCGCCGGAGCGCGTATCCACCTTCAGTACCTCGCCCTGGTTGATGAACAGCGGCACGCGCACCACGGCGCCGGAGGAGAGGGTCGCCGGCTTGGAGCCGCCCTGGGCGGTATCGCCCTTGAGGCCGGGGTCGGTCTCGACCACTTCCAGCTCGATGAAGTTGGGCGGACTGACGCTGATGGCGTTGTCGTTCCACAGGGTCACGGTGTAGGGCACCTGCTCCTTGAGCCACTTCTCGGTGTCGCCCAGGGCCTTCTTCTCCACCGCATACTGCTCGAAGGAACCGTCGGTCTTCATGAAGTGCCACATGTCGCCGTCGCTATAGAGGTACTCCATCTCCAGGTCCATCACGTCGGCACCTTCGAGGGATTCGCCGGACTTGAAGGTCCGCTCCCAGACGCGGCCGGTGATCAGGTTGCGCAGCTTGACGCGGTTGAAGGCCTGCCCCTTGCCGGGCTTGACGAATTCGTTCTCGACGATCGTGCAGGGATCGCCGTCGAGCATCACCTTCAGACCGCCCTTGAATTCATTGGTAGAATAGTTCGCCATGATCTCTCACCCATGTTCGAACACGCCACCGGCACTGGCCGGCGGCGCGCCCAAGCAAACGAAGTTCGACGAGGGCTCGCCCCTCGCCCGCATTGACTGGTGTGCCGCATGATAACCCGAAGCCCCGCCCTTTTGCAGCGTCCCGACCGGGAGGTGAGGCCCCTGACCAACTCCGCGCCCTGGCAGGCCCAGCTATCCCGGGCGATCCGCGACCCGCGCGAGCTGTGCCGGCGCCTCGGGCTGGACGACGCCTGGCGGCCGGGCGCCGAGGCCGGGCATCGCCTCTTCGAGGTGCGGGTGCCGGAGGCCTATCTCGCCCGCATCCGCCCCGGCGACCCGCACGATCCGCTGCTGCGCCAGGTGTTGCCGCTGATGGACGAGACCCGGCCGACACCGGGCTATGTGGCCGACCCCCTGGCCGAGGCCGACCACACCCCGGCGCGGGGGCTGATCCACAAGTACCAGGGCCGGGTGCTGCTGATCGCCAGCCCCGCCTGCGCGGTGAACTGCCGCTACTGCTTCCGCCGCCACTTCCCCTACGAGGAGAACTCGCCCTCCCGAGCCCAGTGGCAGCAGACGCTGGACCATCTGCGCGGGGACGACTCGATACGGGAAGCGATCCTCTCCGGCGGCGACCCCCTGGCCGCCAGCGACCGCCGGCTCGCCTGGCTGGTCGAGCGGCTCGAGGCCATCCCTCACCTGAAACGGCTGCGCATCCACACCCGCCTGCCGGTGGTGATCCCCGACCGCATCGACGACGCCCTGCTCGGCTGGCTCTCGGCCACCCGGCTGCAGAAGGTGGTGGTGCTGCATGTCAACCACGCCAACGAGATCGACGACGCCGTGGTCGCGGCCTGTACGCGCCTGAAGGCGGCCGGCGTCACCCTGCTCAACCAGAGCGTGCTGCTGCGCGGCGTCAACGACTCGGTGGACGCCCTGGCCGCGCTCTCCGAGCGCCTCTTCGAGGCCGGGGTACTGCCCTACTACCTGCACGTGCTCGACCCGGTGGCCGGTGCCGCCCAGTTCGACGTGCCGGATGACGAGGCCCGCGAGCTGGTCGCGGGCCTCAGAGAGGTGCTGCCGGGCTTCCTGATGCCGCGGCTGGTGCGCGAGATCCCCGGCGAGGCCAGCAAGACGCCCCTTTAAGCCAGCGTCGCCGCGGTGACATTGGCCGCCGGCTCGGCGGTGGAGACATGGCGGTTGATGGCGCTCATCACCCCCTTCATGGAGGCGCTGGTGATGCTCTCGTCGGTACCCACGCCGAACACCGCCTTGCCGTCGATGCGCACCTCCACGTAGGCGATCGCCTCGGCGTCGGCGCCCTGGCCGCGGGAGTGCTCGTGATAGTCGATGATCTCGACGTCATGGCCGGCCGCCGCCAGGGCCTTGATGAAGGCCGCCAGCGGGCCGTTGCCCTCGCCGCGGATGACCCGGCGCTCGCCGTGCTCCGCGATGGTCGCCTCCAGGCTCACCCGGGGGCTGTCGGGCTCCGAGGAGAGGCGATGACCGACCAGGGCATAGGGCTCGCGTCGCTCCAGGTACTCGTCGGCGAAGGCCTGGTAGATCATCTGCGAGGTGATCTCGCGCCCGGTGCGATCGGCGACCTCCTGTACCACCTGGCTGAACTCGATGGAGAGCCGGCGCGGCAGCTCGATGCCGTGCTCCTGCTCGAGCAGGTAGGAAACACCGCCCTTGCCCGACTGGCTGTTGACGCGGATCACCGCCTCGTAGCTGCGGCCCACGTCCATCGGGTCGATGGGCAGGTAGGGTACCTCCCACATGGCGTCGGGGTTGGCACGGCGCTCGGCCATGCCCTTCTTGATGGCGTCCTGGTGGGAGCCGGAGAAGGCGGTGAACACCAGGTCGCCCACGTAGGGGTGGCGCGGATGCACGGGCAGCTGGTTGCAGTACTCCACCTCGCGCATGATCGGCGTGATGTTGGAGAAGTCGAGCCCCGGGTGCACGCCCTGGGTGTAGAGGTTCATGGCCAGGGTGACGATATCGACGTTACCGGTACGCTCGCCGTTGCCGAACAGGGTGCCCTCGACGCGATCGGCACCGGCCATCACGGTGAGTTCGGCGGCGGCCACGCCGGAGCCGCGGTCGTTGTGTGGATGCACGCTGACGATCAGGCTGTCGCGCCCCTTCACGTGGCGGCAGAACCATTCGACCTGGTCGGCGTAATTGTTGGGGGTGGCCGCTTCCACGGTGGCCGGCAGGTTGACGATCATCGGCTTCTCGGCGGAGGCACCATAGGCCTCCATGACCGCCTCGACCACCTCCTTGGCGAAGTCCATTTCGGTGGTGGTGAACAGCTCCGGCGAGTACTGGAAGGTCCAGTTCGTCTCCGGCGCCGCCTCCATGCGGCTTCGGATCCGGGTGGTGGCATCCACGGCGATCTGAATGCACTCCTCCTTGCTGACGTTGAACACCACGCGGCGGAATACCGGATCGGTGGCATTGTAGACGTGGACGATGGCGTTCTTCGCGCCCGCGAGCGCCTCGAAGGTACGGTCGATCAGGTGCGGGCGGGCCTGGGTCAGCACCTGGATGGTGACGTCGTCGGGCACCTTGCCCTGCTCGATCAGCGCACGCACGAAGTCGAAGTCGGTCTGGGAGGCCGAGGGGAAGCCCACCTCGATCTCCTTGAAGCCGATCTTCACCAGCAGATCGAAGAAGCGCTTCTTGCGCTCATGGTCCATGGGGTCGATCAGCGACTGGTTGCCGTCGCGCAGGTCGACGCTGCACCACAGCGGGGGAGTCTCGATGCGGCGGTTCGGCCACTGGCGATCGGGCAGATCGACAGCGACGAAGGGGCGGTACTTGGCGGCGGGGTTGTCGAGCATCATGGTGGCATTCTCCCTGGGCTGGCGACTCTGGCGTTCGGAGGTCGGGCGGCATTCAGAAACGACAACGCCCCGGATGCATCAAGCATACCGGGGCGCCGGGACACACAGCAAAGCGATTCACACGGCCGACGACGACCGGGCGGGAACCGCGACTACTGCGGGCAACAATTCGGAAGGAAGACATTTCGACACCTCAACTGACCTGGACTGGAAAAAGCGATGCGCAGCGCATCACCCGGCACGATCAAAGGCCGGTTAGTAGTCGTAGGTCCAGGCTGAGGTGGCGAAATTCAGTGTTCATGTTCCCTAGAAAATCAGCATACGGCCCCCTTGTCAAGCCGGGCCGGCATCCTCGCCTTGACCGGGTCCCGCCCCGGCACGGCGCCACCACTCGAGCAGCGCCTCCGGCGCGGCATCCTCGGCCACCGTCAGCGCCCACACCACCGTGCCGGCGTCGTCCTCCACGCTCAGATGCAGCAGGCGTCGATCGGCCCCCGTTTGCGTGGCATCGGAAGGGCAGGCCTGCGCCAGGGCGGTGAGCAGCCGCTGCAGCTCGATGCGCTGCGTCTCGCTGCACAGGGCGCAGTGAATGCGCCGCGGCCGCACCAGTCCCGGAAAGTGGGCCACGCCCCCCTCGCGGCTGAGCCGCAGCACGCTGGCAGGCGTGAGGACCGGTGCCGCTCCGGGTGAGGTCATGGCAAGACCCCGACGGCACGCCAGGCCTCGCGTACCGCCTCGGCTTCCCGGCTCGAGGCCCCGAAGCGCCGGCCGGCATTGTCGCGGGTCAGCTCGGCGAAGGCGGCGAAGTCGCTGTCGTGGGCCAGGCGGCTGTCGACCAGGGTGTCGTACCACACCGGCCCCGCGCCCTCCCAGGCATGGCCCCCCAGGGCCGTGGCGGCGAGATGGAAGGCTCGGTTGGGGATCCCCGAATTGATATGCACGCCGCCGTTGTCCTCCCGGGTCTCGACGAAGTCATCCATGTGTCCCGGCTGGGGGTCGCGGCCAAGCAGTGGGTCGTCGTAGGCCGTGCCGGGCTCCGCCATGGAGCGCAGGGCGCGGCCGGCGACCCGCTCGGTGAACAGCCCGGCTCCGATCAACCAGTCGGCCTGCTCGACGCTCTGCTCATGGCGGTACTGCTTGACCAGGCTGCCGAACACATCCGACAGCGACTCGTTGAGCGCCCCGGCCTGGTGGGAATAGACCAGCCCCGCCTCGTACTGGATCACTCCGTGGGTCAGCTCATGGGCGATGATGTCGATGGCGATGGTGAAGCGGTTGAACAGCTCGCCGTCGCCGTCGCCGAAGACCATCTGGTTGCCGTCCCAGAAGGCGTTCTCGTAGTCCTGGCCGTAGTGCACCGTGGCCAGCAGCGCCATGCCCCGGTCGTCGAGGGAGTGGCGCTGGAACACCTCCCAGAACAGCCGATAGGTCGCCCCCAGGCCGTGATAGGCCTCGTCGACGGCGGCATCCCCGCTGGCACCCTCCCCCTCCCCGCGGACCAGCCGACCGGGCAGGCTCTGCTGCTGGTCGGCGGTGTGGACGTAGCGGGCCGGTTCGCCGCGCCGCGCGCTGCCCTCGGGCAGCGTCACGGCACCTGCCCGCGCGCGCAGGCCGTGATCGGCGAGCAGGGTATGACGGGCGCAGTCGCGAAGGCGGGGGCCACCCCCGCTGGCGATGCGCTCGAGCAGGTACGGTGGCAAGAAGGTCAACGGCTTACGGTGTCGCGAAGTGGTCATCCCTGTCCTCCTCGGGTACTCGGCCGGTCTCGGTCATCGAGACCGGATGACTCCTGGTCAGGCCTGCCTCGCCCCAGAAGGTTCCATCAGCGATCCCGCCGCTCCAGCAATGCCTCCATCCGCGAGAGCTGGTCGCGCATCTGACGCACGTCGCTGCGCAGGCCGTGCAGTTCGGCGGCCTCCCCTTCCCCGCTCTCCAGCTCGATCGCCAGGCTCTCCTTCTGCATCACGTCGAGCACGATGCCGATCATCATGTTGAGGAAGATGAAGGCGTTGAGGAAGATGAAGGTCAGGAAGTAGATCCAGGCGTAGGGGTAGTGCTCCATGGTCGGGTAGAGCACCGCGGTGGCCCAGCTCTCGAAGGTGGCGACCTGGAACAGCGTCAGCATGGCCAGCGAGATGTTGCCCCACAGCTGCTCGTCGACGCTGGCGAACAGGAAACTGCCGATGGCGCCGTAGATGTAGAAGATGATGAACATCAGCAGCGCCACGTAGCCCATGCGCGGGATCGACTTGAACAGCGCGGCGATCAGCATGCGCAGCTCGGGGATCATCGATACCAGGCGCAGCACCCGGAAGATCCGCAGCAGGCGCGCCAGCAGCACCATCTCGGAGTCGTCCAGGGGGATCAGGCTGGCGGTGACGATCAGGAAGTCGAAGACGTTCCAGCCGCGCTTGAAGAAGTCGCGCAGGCGCTTCTCCGCCGCCATGCGGATCAGGATCTCCACCAGGAAGAAGACGGTCACCGCCGTGTCGAGCAGCAGCAGCCACTCCTGGAAGGGGCTGACCTCCTCCTCGTAGGTCTTGGCGCCGATCAGCAGGGCCGAGACGACGATGATGGTGATCACCGTCAGCTCGAAGGCCTTGTGGGCGCGCAGCCGCTCGAAGCGCTCGCGCCAGGTCTCGAAGGTGGTACTCACGGCCCTACTCCTCCAGGTCCACCTGGCGGTAGCCGATCAGGTAGAGCACCGAATCGAGCCCCAGGGTGGAGATCGACTGGCGGGCCTGGCTGCGCACCAGCGGCTTGGCCCGGAAGGCGATGCCGAGCCCGGCGGCGGCCAGCATCTTGAGGTCGTTGGCGCCATCGCCCACGGCGATGGTCTGCTCCATGGCGAACCCCTCGCGCGCGGCGATCTCGCGCAGCAGCGCCGCCTTGCGGTCGGCGTCGAGGATCGGCTCGCGCACCTCGCCGGTGACCTTGCCGTTCTCGATCACCAGCTCGTTGGCATGGATCTCGTCGAAGCCGAGCCGCTCCTGCAGGTGGCGGGCGAAGTAGGTGAAGCCCCCGGAGAGGATCGCGGTGCGGTAGCCCAGACGCTTGAGCTGCGTCATCAGCCGCTCGACGCCATCCATCAGCGGAAGCTCCTCGGCGATCTCGGCGAGCACCGACTCGTCGAGTCCCTTCAGCTTGCTCATGCGCTCGCGGAAGCTCTGCTGGAAATCCAGCTCGCCGCGCATGGCGCGCTCGGTGACCTCGGCGACCTCGTCGCCGACGCCGTGACGCCGCGCGAGCTCGTCGATCACTTCGGTCTTGATCAGGGTCGAGTCCATGTCGAAGCAGACCAGGCGGCGGTGGCGACGCCAGATGGAGTCCTCCTGGATGGCGATGTCGACGCCGTGCATGGCGCCCAGCGCCAGGGCCTTCTCGCGCAGGGCATCGAGGTCGACCTCCTCGCCGCGCAGCCAGCACTCCACGCAGGCCCCGCTGATGAGCGCGTGTTCGTGGGGCACGCCGCCATCCAGCGGCTCGCGGCCGGAGAGGCGATGGATCAGCTCCACGGTCAGGCCATGCTCGGCGGTCAGTGCGCCCACCTCGGCGAGGATCCCCGCCGGCAGGTGCGGCGCCAGCAGCGTCAGGATCAACCGCGGCTGGCTGGCGTGGGCACTCCAGCGCTGGTAGTCCTCGGCGCTGACCTGGATCGCCTGGACGTCGAGCCCCAGGGCAGCGCCGGCGGCGGTGAGGGCGCCCTCCAGGTCGTTGTCCTGTCCGAGCCCCACCAGGGCCTCCAGGGAGAGCATGTCGAAGGTCACGCTCTGGTTGATGTCCAGCAGGCGGGCGCCGCTGGTCGCCAGCGCCTTGCCCAGGCCGGCCAGCTGGCCGGGACGCGCCGCGCCGGTGGCGCGGATCAGTACTCGTCGTGTCATTCACCACTCTCCAGCCGGTCGACCTTCTGCAGGCCACGGGGCAACTTGCTGCCGCGCCGGCCGCGTTCGCCACGATAGTAATCCAGATCGGCGGCCTTGAGCGTCAGGTGGCGCTTGCCGGCATGGATCACCAGCGAGCCCCCGGCGGGCACCACCACCAGGCTGCGCACGAACTCCTCGCGCCGGGCGGCTCGCGCCCCCGGAATGTCGATCATCTTGTTGCCCTTGCCCTTGGCCATCTCGGGCAGCTGCTCGAGGGGGAAGACCAGCAGCCGCCCCTCGTTGGAGACCGCAGCCACGCTGCCCCCCGCGTCCGCGGGTACCGCGCAGGGGGGCAGCACGTTGCAGCCCTTGGGCACGCTGAGCACCCCCTTGCCCGACTTGTTCTTGCCAACCAGTTCCTCGAGGCGGGCCACGAAGCCGTAGCCGCCGTCGGAGGCGAGCAGGAAGCGCGCCGAGGGTGGCGCCAGCATCAGCCCCGCCATGTGCGCCCCGGCCACCACGTTGACCCGGCTGGTCACCGGCTCGCCCTGGCCACGGGCACTGGGCAGGTTGTGGGCGGCCAGGGTATAGGCGCGCCCGGTGTCGTCGAGCAGCACCAACGGCTGGTTGGTCTTGCCCCGGGCGGCCAGGGCGAAGCGGTCGCCGGCCTTGTAGGAGAGCCCCGCGGGATCGATCTCGTGGCCGCGGGCCGCCCGGATCCAGCCCTTCTCGGAGAGCACCACGGTGACGGGATCGGCGCCGACCAGCTCGACCTCGGAGAGCGCCCGGGCCTCCTCGCGCTCGACGAGCGGCGAACGGCGGGCGTCGCCGTACTCCTTGCCGGCGGCGCGCAGCTCCTCCTCGATCAGGTCGGTGAGCCTGGCCTCGCTGCCGAGCAGCGCCTCGAGGTGCTGGCGTTCGGCCTCGAGCTCGTCCTGCTCGCCGCGAATCTTCATCTCCTCGAGCTTGGCCAGGTGGCGCAGGCGCAGCTCGAGGATCGCCTCGGCCTGGCGGTCGCTGAGCCCGAAGGCCGCCATCAACGCGGGCTTGGGCTCGTCCTCCTCGCGGATGATGCGAATCACCTCGTCGATGTTGAGGTAGGCGACGAGCAGGCCCTCGAGGATATGCAGACGATCCTGCACCTTGCCCAGGCGATGCTCGAGCCGTCGGCGCACGGTGGTGCGGCGGAAGCGCAGCCACTCGCCGAGCAGCTCGGGCAGCGCCAGCACCCGCGGCCGGCCGTCGAGGCCGATCACGTTCATGTTGACGCGGATGTTCTTCTCGAGATCGGTGGTGGCGAAGAGATGCGCCATCAGCGCCTCGATGTCGACCCGGTTGGAGCGCGGCTCGATCACCAGACGGGTCGGCTCCTCGTGGGTCGACTCGTCGCGCAGGTCGGCCACCATGGGCAGCTTCTTGGCCTGCATCTGGGCGGCGATCTGCTCGAGCACCTTGGCGCCGCTGACCTGGTAGGGCAGCGCAGTGATCACGATGCTGCCCTCCTCCATGACGTAGCGGGCACGCAGCTTCACCGAACCGCGACCGCTCTCGTAGAGCTTGCGCAGGTCGGCCCGCGGCGTGATGATCTCGGCCTCGGTGGGGAAGTCCGGCGCCGGCAGGTACTGGCCGAGGTCCGCCGTGGTCGCCTCGGGGTGGCGCAGCAGGTGACAGGTGGCCTCGACCACCTCGTTCACGTTATGCGGCGGGATGTCGGTGGCCATGCCCACGGCGATGCCGGTGCCGCCGTTGAGCAGCACATGGGGCAGCCGCGCCGGCAGCACCACCGGCTCGTTCATGGTGCCGTCGAAGTTGGGGGTCCAGTCGACGGTGCCCTGGCCGAGTTCGCTGAGCAACACCTCGGCGAACTTCGACAGCCGCGCCTCGGTGTAGCGCATGGCGGCGAACGACTTCGGATCGTCGGGGCTGCCCCAGTTGCCCTGGCCGTCGACCAGCGGGTAACGGTAGCTGAACGGCTGGGCCATCAGCACCATCGCCTCGTAGCAGGCGCTGTCGCCGTGGGGGTGGAACTTGCCGAGCACGTCGCCGACGGTACGCGCCGACTTCTTGTACTTGGCGCTGGCGGAGAGCGCCAGCTCGCGCATGGCGTAGACGATGCGCCGCTGCACCGGCTTCATGCCGTCGCCGATGTGCGGCAGCGCCCGGTCGAGGATGACGTACATCGAATAGTCGAGGTACGCCTTCTCGGTGTACTCGCGCAGCGAGAGGCGCTCGACATCGCCCTCCGCCACCTGGATATCCATGGTCATCGATTGACCCCTTTCATGATTTCATGGCCGTTGCCGTGCTGCACCAGTGCCCATTCGATCCAACCGTCGAGGCCGCGCCTGTGGGGTCAGACCCCAGCCGTGTCGTCTCGACCCGGCTCGTGAACCTTGCTGACGGCGGCGCCTCCGCCGGGGTCTGACCCCAAAGGCGACTCCGCCCGCCCCGGCGCCGCGCGCCTTGGCGCCTGCAGCTTGGCGCTATACCTCGATATCCGCCAGGTTGCCGTAGTCTTCCAGCCAGCTCTTGCGGTCGGCGGAGCGCTTCTTGGCCAGCAGCATGTCCATCATCTCCATGGTGCCGTCACCGACCTCCCGGGTCAGTTGCACCAGGCGCCGCGTCTCGGGGGCCATGGTGGTCTCGCGCAGCTGCAGCGGACTCATCTCGCCCAGGCCCTTGAAGCGCTGGACGTTGGGCGTGCCGCGCTTGCCCTCGAGCTTGCGCAGGGTCGCCGCCTTCTCGCTCTCGTCCAGGGCGTAGTGCACTTCCTTGCCGAGATCGATGCGGTAGAGTGGCGGCATGGCGACGTAGACGTGGCCGGCGTCCACCAGCGCCGGGAAGTGGCGCACGAAGAGCGCGCACAGCAGGGTGGCGATGTGCAGCCCGTCGGAATCGGCGTCGGCGAGGATGCAGACGCGGTGGTAGCGCAGCTTGGAGAGATCGTCGCTGCCCGGGTCCATGCCGATCGCCACGGCGATGTCGTGGACCTCCTGGGAGCCGTAGATGTCGTGGGCCTCCACCTCCCAGGTGTTGAGGATCTTGCCGCGCAGCGGCAGGATCGCCTGGGTCTCGCGGTTGCGCGCCTGCTTGGCGCTGCCGCCGGCCGAGTCGCCCTCCACCAGGAACAGCTCGCTGCCGGCCGGGTCCTGGCCCGAGCAGTCGGCCAGCTTGCCGGGCAGCGCCGGCCCCGAGGTGACCTTCTTGCGCGCCACCTTCCTGGCACTCTTCTGGCGGCGCTGGGCGGCGCTGATCACCAGCTCGGCCAGCGCCTCGGCCTGGTCGACATGATGGTTCAGCCACAGCGAGAAGGCGTCCTTGACCACCCCGGAGACGAATCCGGCCACGGTGCGCGACGACAGCCGCTCCTTGGTCTGGCCGGCGAACTGGGGGTCGAGCATCTTCACCGAGAGCACGTAGGCGACCCGCTCCCAGAGGTCCTCGGCGGTGAGCTTGACGCCCCGGGGCAACAGGCTGCGGTACTCGCAGAACTCGCGCAGGGCCTCGAGCAGGCCGGCGCGCAGGCCGTTGACGTGGGTGCCGCCCTGGGGGGTGGGGATCAGGTTGACGTAGCTCTCCAGCAGCGGCTCGCCGCCCTCCGGCAGCCACTGGATCGCCCAGTCCACCCCCTGCTCGTCGTCGGCGAAGTGACCGACGAAGGGCGAGGCCGGCAGCACCTCATAGCCGTCGGTGGCCTGGGCCAGGTAGTCGCGCAGGCCATCCTCGTACTGCCAGGCGCTCTCGCCGCCGTCGGTCTCGACCAGCACCACCCTGAGCCCCGGGCAGAGCACCGCCTTGGCCCGCAACAGGTGCTTCAGGCGCCCCAGCGACAGCTTCGGGCTGTCGAAGTAGCCCTCCTCGGGCCAGAAGCGCACCACGGTGCCCCGGGCGCGCCTGGCGCAGCTGCCGATCACCGCCAGCGGGGAGGCCAGTTCGCCGTGCTCGAAGGCCATGGCGTGGCGGTTGCCGTCGCGCAGCACCTCCACCTCGAGCCGCTTCGACAGGGCGTTGACCACCGACACCCCCACGCCGTGCAGGCCGCCGGAGAAGCGGTAGCTCGACTGGGAGAACTTGCCGCCGGCATGTAGCCGGGTGAGGATCAGCTCGACCCCGGACACGCCGTGTTCGGGGTGGATGTCGATGGGCATGCCGCGACCGTCGTCGGTGACCTCGATGCCGCCATCCTCGAACAGCCGTACCGTGATCTCCTGGGCATGGCCGGCCAGCGCCTCGTCGACGCTGTTGTCGATGACCTCCTGGACCAGGTGGTTGGGGCGGCTGGTGTCGGTATACATGCCGGGGCGCTTGCGCACCGGTTCGAGGCCGGAAAGCACTTCGATGGAGCTGGCACTGTATTGCGTCATGCGTCGTCCACATCCTGATGGGTGATGCACCCGGGGGCCAACGAATGGCCGCCGTGGGCGAAGATCGCCGGCAGATAGTCGGCCAGCGCCGTGAAGCCGTGCTCCCCCCCGGGGTGAAGAATGGTCCGTGCGCCACGATAGAAGGCGAAGGCGTCGGCCGGGTCCAGGGTCTCGTCGGCACTGCCCAGCAGCAGCAGGTAGCGCCCCGGCGTGACACCCCGCGGGGTGAGCGCCTCGAGCTCCTCGAGATGGATGGCCTCGACGGAGAAGCGCTCGCCGGTATGCTCGTTGACGAAGGCCTCGCCGACCCAGTCGGTCACCAGCCGGGCCGGGCCCACCGCCGGGTTGATCAGCACCGCCGGCAGGTCGTGGCGCTCGGCGACCAGCGTCGCCAGGAAGCCCCCCATGGAGCTGCCCGCGACCAGCGGGTGCGGCCCCACCCCCTCGAGCAGCGACTCGGCCAGCCGCAGGGCCGCACGCGGCCGGTGGGGCAACTGCGGTGTCGCGCAGGGCAGCCCCAGGACGGTGCAGGCGGAGCGCATCAGAGCCGCCTTGGGCGAGCCGCTGCCACTGTTGAAACCATGCAGGTAGAGCACACCACTGACCGCCGGTACGTGCAGGGCAGCGCTCAGCATACCGCAACCCCTGTACAAACAGCCAGCCTCATCGCGAATCGGTCTCCGCCGCCCGCTCTGCCGCCCAGACGGCCTCGATCAGCGCGCGGGTGGATTCGTCCATGGCCTCGAGGCCCTGACGGCTCTCGAGAATGCGCTGGGTCTCGCCGGCGATCTTCTTGCCCAGCTCCACCCCCCACTGGTCGAAGGGGTTGATCTCCCAGATCGTGGCCTGGACGAACACCTTGTGCTCGTAGAGGGCGATCAGCGCCCCCAGCGTCGCCGGCGTCAGCCGATCGAGCAGCACCGTGCTCGAGGGCTGGTTGCCGCGATAGCGCTTGTGGCCGGGGCGCGGGCCAGCGTCGTCGATGGCGTCGTCGCCGAGCATCAGCACCCGCGACTGGGCGAAGCAGTTGGCGAGCGTCAGGCGGTGCTGGCTCATCAGGTGATCGCGGGTCGCCTCGTCGGTCACGTCGTCGTAGCGCACCAGGGGCGCGATGAAGTCGCACTCCACCGCCTGGGTGCCCTGGTGCAGCAACTGGTAGAAGGCGTGCTGGGCATTGGGCCCGAGCTGGCCCCAGAGTACCGGGCAGGTCGAATAGCCCACCTCGCGGCCGTCGTGGGTCACCGACTTGCCGTTGGACTCCATCTCGAGCTGCTCGAGGTAGGCGGCGAAGTACTCCAGGCGGCCGTCATAGGGCAGGATGGAATGGGCGCGGATATCGAGGAAGTTGACGTTCCAGATCCCCGCCAGGGCCAGCAGCACCGGCAGGTTGTCGGCAAGCGCCGCCTCGCGGAAGTGGCGGTCCATGGCGTGGGCCCCGGCGAGCAGCTCGCGGAAGTTGTCCATGCCGACCACCAGGGCGATGGGCAGGCCGATGCCGCCCCACAGCGAGTAGCGCCCGCCGACCCACTCCCAGAACTCCAGCTGGTGATCCGGCGCGATGCCCCAGTCGTTCATCTTCTCGGGGCTCGCCGAGACGCCGATGAAGTGCTGGCACATCACCAGCCCGTCGTCGACACCCTCCTCCTGGCCCAGGCGCGACACCAGCCAGTCCCGGGCGGTACGTGCATTGGAGAGGGTATCGATGGTGGTGAACGACTTCGACGAGAGCACGAACAGCGTGGTCTCGGGGTTGAGGCGGGCCAGGTAGTCGGCCAGTTGGGAGCCGTCCATGGTCGAGGCGAAGTGCACCTCGGTGCGGTGCACGTCGTCCGGCCGGTAGTCGGCCAGGGCGTGGGTCACCATCAGGGGGCCGAGATCGGAACCGCCGACCCCCAGGTTGACCACGTTGCGGATCGCCTTGCCGGTGGCGCCGCGCCACTGGCCGGCATGCAAGCGCTCGACCATGGTCGCCATGTGATCCAGGGTGGCGTGCACCCCGGGCACCAGGTCCTCGCCCTCCACCACCAGCGACGCCTCCGCCGGCAGGCGCAGGGCGGTATGCAGCGCCGGACGATCCTCGCTCACGTTGACCCGCTCGCCCTCGAGCAGGGCGCGGATCGCCTCGGGCAGGCCGGCCTCCCGCGCCAGGTCCAGCAGCAGGCCGAAGGTCTCGTCGGACCAGCGCTGCTTGGAGAGATCCAGGGTCAACCCCGCCGCATGGCGGGTATAGGCCGCATGGCGACCGGGCGTACCGGCGAAGAGGTCGCGCAGGTGCACGCCTCGCATGGCGTCGGCATGAGCGGTCAGGGCGCGCCAGGCGCCTCGCTGGTCGATCGGGGTATGGGTCATGGTTTCCTCCTGGACATCCTGTCGTGCAGCCGAGGCGCGTGAGACGTAGAATGGGCGTCCTTTTCCGCACGATTTCCGGCTTGGCCCATGAGTGACGCATCTTACCGTGACGCGATCTTTTCGACACCCCTCGATCGGATGGCGCGCTTCTCCTTCGATGAGCAGGTCGTGGCCTGCTTTCCCGACATGATCCGCCGTTCGGTACCGGGCTACGGCCAGATACTCGGCATGCTGGGGCTGATCGCCCGGCGCCACCTGCGTCACGGCGCCCACGTCTACGACCTGGGCTGTTCGCTGGGGGCCGGCGGCCTGGCGCTGGCCGGCCAGTTGCCACCGGACGCCTTCCACTACACCGGGGTGGACCTCTCGCCGGCCATGGTGGCCCGGGCCCGGGAGACCCTGGCCGCGGAGTGCCCGGAGCACGCCGTCGAGATCGTCGAGGGCGATATCCGCGAACTCGACTACCGCCCCTCGGGGATGATCGTGCTCGACTTCACCCTGCAGTTCCTCGCCCCCGGGGAGCGTGACGCCGTGATCGACAAGCTGTTCGCCGCCCTGGAACCCGGTGGCGTGCTGGTGCTCTCGGAGAAGATCGTGGCCGACGACGAGCAGGACAATGCCTGGCTGGTGGAACGCTACCATGACTTCAAGCGCGCCAACGGCTACAGCGAGCTGGAGATCAGCCAGAAGCGTACGGCGCTCGAGAACGTGCTGGTGCCCGACACCCTGGCGGCCCATCACGAGCGCCTGGCCCGTGCGGGCTTCCCCCGCTCGCAGACCTGGTTCCAGTTCCTGAATTTCGCTTCGCTGATCGCGTTCAAGGAGATCAGTGGCAGCCCCGGCGAGAGCGCGCGCTGACATGCCGATTGCTCCCGAGCACCGCGACCTCTACCGAGCCTTCCTCGCCCAGGGGCTCGACACCTGGCTGGCCCGCCTCCCCGAGCAGTTGGCTCGCGGGCTGGACCGCAGCCGCTACGGCGACCTGCCCGCCTGGGAGAAGGCGGTGGCCAAGCTGCCCGTCCTCCCCGAGGCCCGCGAGGTGGCGCTGGACGGCGATACCGTCAGCGTCGACCTGGCGCTGACCGACAGCCAGCGCCGCCAGTGCGAGAACCTGCTGCGCAAGCTCGCGCCCTGGCGCAAGGGGCCCTTCCGCCTGGGGGGCATCCACATCGATACCGAGTGGCGCTCGGACTGGAAGTGGCGGCGCGTCTCCCCGCACCTGGCGAGCCTCGCCGGCCGGCGGGTGCTCGACGTGGGCGGCGGCAGCGGCTACCACGCCTGGCGCATGGCGGGCGCCGGCGCCGCCTTCGTGCTGGTGATCGACCCCTCGCCACGCTTCTTCTGGCAGTTCCGGGCGGTGCGCCACTTCGTCGGCGACGCCGACGGGGGGCGCACCCACTTCCTGCCGGTGGGCATCGAGGAGGTGCCCGAGGGGCTCGCCTTCTTCGACACGGTGTTCTCCATGGGCGTACTCTACCACCGTCCCTCGCCGCTGGAGCACCTGCTGCAGCTCAGGGACGCCCTGCGCCCGGGCGGCGAGCTGGTGCTCGAGACCCTGGTGGTCGAGGGCGGCGCCACCACCGTGCTGCTGCCCGGCGAGCGCTACGCCGCCATGCCCAACGTCTACTTCCTGCCGTCGTCGGCCGCGCTCTGCCAATGGCTCGAACGCTGCGGGTTCGACAAGGTGCGCGTGGTGGACGAAGCGGTGACCACCACCGACGAGCAGCGTGCCACCGACTGGATGACCTTCCAGTCGCTGGCCGATTTCCTCGATCCGCACGACCCGAGCAGGACCCGCGAGGGCTACCCGGCGCCGCGGCGGGCGGTGGTGATGGCCCAGAGAGCGAAGTGAACGAGCTGGAGCAGGCGCGCTGCTACTCCGCTACGCAGGCGTTGGGCTCGGCAGACGACCGGGCGAATCGCTCGCCCTTCGCCGTGACGCGGTCGACGATGACCTGACCGATCCCGCGCGAGCACGACTCGATGCGCGCCTCGACGTGGTAGACCTCACGCAGGAGGGCGGGGGTGACGATGTCGGACGACCGGCCACAGGCGATCAGCCGGCCGTCGGCAATGACCATGGTCTGGTCGGCAAAGCGCAGGGCGTGATTGAGGTCATGCAAGGCGATCAGGACCACCATCCCGCGTGCGCGGGCAAGACTGCGCATGTGGGTCAGCACTTCCATCTGCCGCGAGAGGTCGAGTGCCGATGTCGGCTCGTCCATCAGCAGGACGTCCGGTTCCCGCACCAGCGCCTGCGCCAGGCTGGCGAGCTGCCGCTGGCCGCCGGACAGCTCGCCGATATTCTTGAAGGCGATGTCCGAGATGCCGAGGACCCCCATGGTCTCGTCGATGTGCCCGAGATCGTCATCACCGACCGTCCAGGACGTCCCCTGCTTGCGGGCGAGCAGGATCGATTCGTAGACGCTGAGCACCGAGTTGGCGGAGGTATCCTGGGGCATGTAGCAGACGGCGTCCCGTCCCGGCTTCGCCCCTTCGACTCGCACTTGCCCCGGCCCGCGCAGGAGCCCGGCGATGCGCTTGAAGAGCGTCGACTTGCCCGCCGCATTGGGGCCGATCACCGCCACCACTTCGCCGCCCGCGAAGGCTGGCGTCGTCACGCCCTGGACCCGGAGCGTCCTGCCATAACGCGCACCGAGACCGTCGAGCCGGATGGTTACCATGAGCGCCTCGCATTGGAGAGGATGAGGGAGACGAAGAAGGGAATGCCGATGAGCGACGTCACGACGCCGATCGGAAAGATGGTGCCGGGAACGAGGGCCTTGCTGAGCACGGAACTGGCGGAGAGGATGAGCGCCCCGGCCAGCGCCGAGGCCGGCAGGAAGAAGCGTTGGTCCTCGCCGATCAGCATGCGGGCGATATGCGGCCCGACGAGCCCGATGAAGCCGATCGTACCGACGAAAGCCACGGGGATGGCGGCCAGCAGGCTCACCATCATCAGCGTCTCCAGGCGCAGCCGCGTGACCTTGACGCCGAAGCTCGCCGCCTTGTCCTCCCCCAGCCTGAGCGCCGTCAGCGCCCAGGCGCGTCGTGCAAAGACCGGCAAGACGACGACCAGCGCGAGGGTGGTGATGGCGAGCTTCGGCCAGGTCGCCTTGGTGAGGCTTCCCATGGTCCAGAAGACGACCGCGGCCAGGGCCTGCGAGGAAGCCAGGAACTGGACGAGCGCCAGCAGGGCGTTGAAGGTGAAGACCAGGGCGATGCCGAGCAGCACGATGGTCTCGACCGTCACGCCACGCTTGATGCTGAGCAGGTGGATGAGAAACGCCGCCAGCATGGCCATGACGAAGGCGTTGATCGGTACCACGTAGGCGATGGCCGCGGGGATGAGGGCCACGCCGAAGGCCAGCGCCAGGGCCGCGCCGAAGCTCGCGGCGGCCGAGATGCCCAGCGTGAAGGGGCTGGCGAGGGGGTTGTTGAGAATGGTCTGCATCTGCGCCCCTGCCACGCTGAGCGACGCGCCGACCACCACGGCCATCAGTGCAACCGGCATGCGGATCTCCCACACCACGACCCGCACCTGCCGGGACACGCTGTCGGACGCCAACAGCGCCCGCACCACCTCGCCGAGGCCATAACGGGCGGGACCGATGGCGAGGTCGACGCACAGACTGAAGACGAGCGCCAGGCCGAGTCCCAGGAGAATCAGTTGCCGCCGCCAGACCAGGGCGCGGTAGCGGTTGCGTTCCACGCCCGCGGTGGGTGCGGCGATCGTCGTGGGTTCATTCATCGCTCAGCGAGACCCAATGGCCGGGCCGGTAGGTGACCGGCAGGTACCTGTCGTGCAGCTCGCGGAAGGTCGCCTCAGGATCGAGATCGGAGAACAGCTCGGGATGCAGCCACTTCGCCATCTGCTGGATGGCGACGAACTGATAGGGGCTGTTGTAGAACTGGTGCCAGATGGCGTGCATCTGCCCCGTCTCGACGGCCTTCACGCCGGTCAACGCCGGCCGTTCGGTCAGCGCCTCGAGCTTGCGCAGTGCTTCCGTCTCGTCCTGGCCAGGACCGACACCGACCCAGTCGCCACCGGGCACATAGGCCTCCCAATCGCCGCCGGTGACGATGACCTGGTCCGGGTCAGAGGCGATGATCTGCTCGGGGTTGAGCGTGCCGAAGGTGCCGGGAACGATATCCTTGGCGATGTTCTGCCCGCCGGCCATTTCGACGAACTTGCCGAAGTTCTCGTCGCCGAAGCTCATGCAGCAATCATCCGAATAGCCACCGGCGCGGTCGATGAACACGGCCGGGTGTTCGGGATCGGCCTCTGCGATGACATCGGTGACGCGCCGGATCTCGGCGGCACGCCACGCGCTGAACGACGCGGCCCGCTCCTCCTCGCCGAACAGCTGGCCGAAGAGGCGCATGCTCGGTTCGGTATTGGTGAAGGGATGCTCCCGAAAGTCGACATAGACCACGGGAATGCCGGCGGCGGCGAGCTTCTCGATATATCGGGCGTCTTCCGTCGCCTGCTGCGACTCGATGTTCATGATCACCACGTCGGGATCGAGGGCGACCGCCTGCTCCACGTCGAAGGTGCCGTCCTTGAAGCCGCCGAAGGTCGGGATCTCCGCCATCTGCGGAAACTGCTCGAGATAGATGGCGTAGTTGTCGGGATCGGCCTGGCTGAAATCCTCACGCCAGCCGACCACGCGCCTGAAGGGATCGTCCGTGTCGAGCGCGGCCACGAGATAGATCTGCCGCCCCTCCCCCAGGATGACCCGCTGGACCGGGGCGTCCACCTCGACCTGGCGGCCGGCGATATCGGTCACCGTGACGGGCTCCGCCTGGGCGTGGAGGGCCGAGGCGGCGAGTAAGGCGATGGCGGCACATGCCGCAAGCTTGCGGAGGGTCATGGAGGCCTCACGTGTGGTAGGGAATGTGCGGAATCATATGGCTAATGAAACCTATTCTCAATAGATATCCCTGCGATAACCGCCGATCGAGCCGGACTGAACCGATCATCGACATGACGATGGGGGCACCCCCCCTCCTCCTGCAGCGTGATTCCCCTGCGAGTGCCGCCCTACCGCCTGAGGATCACCAGCCACCGCCCCAGGTTGAGCAGGCTGGCCAGCGAGGCGGCCACGTAGGTGAAGGCGCAGGCGGTGAGCACATGGCGGGCGCCGGGCATGTCGCAGGGCGGGAGGTACTCCTTGAGCAGCGGCAGAGCCCGCTGGAAGCTGGCGTCGAACTCCACCGGCAGGGTCACCAGGTGCACCAGGGCGGCGGTACCGAAACTGATCACCGCGGCCAGCAGCACGATCAGCATGCCGCCGGGCATGCGGGTGAGGATGAACAGGAAGGGAGCCGCCATCATCAGCAGCGCCCCGATCTTCTCGGCCTGCTGGGCCACCGCCACCAGCCGGCTGCGCACCAGCAGCGGCGCATAGCCGTGGTGGTGCTGGATGGCGTGGCCCACCTCGTGGGCCGCCACCGTCACCGCGGTGAGCGAGCGTCCCGCGTAGTGCTCCCGGGAGAGCCGCACCCGCCGTGCGTCGGGATCGTAGTGATCGCCCTGGTCACTAAGCTCCACCTTCACCCCGTCGATGCCGAGCCGCCTGAGCAGGTGCTCGGCCAGCTCCGCCCCGGTACCCGGGTAGTCGTCCCGCGGCCGGGCATGCCGCTTGAGCACCCACTTCGCCCAGAGGTTGGGCAGCAGGAAAATGGCCAGCAGCACGCCGATCAGGACAACGATCATCGCGACCTCGCTCGCCTGGATACTGTTTCATCATCGCCACTGTGCCACCTGGCGTCATCCCTCATCGACGCACACCTGACGCACCGCCACCAGGTCAGCCCGGGAGATCCACCCATGCCGGCAGGCATGAGCCGCCATGGCGGCGCTGTCGGCGGCCAGCACCAGCTCGCAGTCGCTGTGCGCGATCTCCTCGCGCAGTCGCTCGATGGCCCGTTCGCGGTCGGGCTGGCGATCGACCCGGCGAATGTAGATCGCCTTCACCCGACCGGGATGCTCCTTGACGATACGGGTATAGACCTCGGGGTCGTGCTGTCCGCTATCGCCGATCAGCACGCAGGGCAGGTCCTCCATCATCGTCAGCATGCGGGTGATCAGGTCATGCTTGTGGTCTTCGGCGCGGCGTGGCCAGGGGCGGCGCCAGGAGAGCCCCCATTCGCGCAGGAACAGGATCGGCCCTACCGGGATGCGGTTGAGCTGAAAGAACGCCTCGAGCATCTCGTAGATGCTCCAGGGCCCCCTGGAGACGTAGAGGATCGGGCGCCTGGCCTCTCCATCGGCACCGACGTGAAGCGCCCGGTAGAGCGCCGCGACACCGGGAAAGGCGGTGCGCTGATGCGCCTTCTGCACGAAAAGCCGATAGAGCATGCGCAGCCTGTCGGCAACACCGGTATACATCACGGTGTCGTCGATATCGCTGATCACCAGCAGGTCGGTCTCTGGTGGTGGGATATACACCTCGGCGTGGCAGTGCATCCGGTCATCGCCCTGGGTGACCTGCAGCTCGGCCTGGTGCCAGGAGAGATCCTGCGGCAGCGGCGTCTGGAGGGGCAGATGAATGTCGAAGAAGCCGTCGCGATCGGTGGTCGCGGTGGTCCGGTTGGCGCCCAGGCTCGCCTCCACACGGACGCCGGCCACCCCATGGCGAGCGATGCGGCGCACCACGTCTGCCACGTCACGCAGCAGGCCATGGTGGGGAATCGCCCGGCCCAGAGCGGCCTGGCGGAACACCCGCCCCATCACGAAGACCTCCTGCCGGGAGCCATAGCCACGGTAGGGATGGACCATGATGCCACCGCGACCGAGGTCACGCTTCATCGGCCGGGTGATGAAATGCAGCACGCGCCTGACCACGCCGGCGGAACGCCGTCTGCCCCCCATCAGCCGTGCCGCTCCGGTTCACCCCGGCCCGGGAAGGGGGCCGCCCCGGTGTCTTGCCTCATGCGCATCGTGACCTCCGACCATGGTGAGCATCGATGATGGCCAGCATGGCACCGGCGGAGAGCATACCGCAACGCGAAGCCCCGCATGATAGCGGGGCTTCGGGCCTACGGGACTACGGGCGACGACTCAGCGCAGCAGATCACGCAGATCCTTGGCCTCCCAGTGCGGGAAGTACTTGCGCACCAGGGCGTTGAGCTCCAGCTCGAAACCGGCCCAGTCGACCTCGCCGTGGGCCCTGGCGACCCCCTCGGCGGTACCGCGGATCATCCCGGCGCCGACCGTCACGTTGCTCAGCCGGTCGATGACGATGAAGCTCCCGGTACCCGGGCTGGTGGCGTAGTCGTCCAGCGGCACCTCGGCGGTCAGCTCCACCCGGCAGCGGGCGATGGCGTTGAGCTCGAGACGCTCGGTGGCATGGCGCTCCAGGGTATTGACGTCGACCTGGTGGTGGATCGCTCCCACCTGGCCGGAGACCGAGCGTCCGGCCAGGCGGATGTCGTACGACCGCCCCGGGGTCAGCGCCTCCTCGTGCATCCAGACGATGTCGGCCTCGAAGGCATTCGCCATGGCCACCTCGGCGTCCGCGGCGACGAGCCAGTCGCCGCGGGAGATGTCGATCTCGTCGTCCAGGGTCACGGTGACCGCCTGGCCGGGCCAGGCCGCGTCCAGATCGCCGTCGAAGGTGACGATACGCTCCACCGTCGAGGTCTTGCCCGAGGGCAGCGCCTTGACCGCCTGGCCGGGGCGCAGCACGCCCGCCTCCAGGGTGCCGGCGTAGCCGCGGAAGTCGAGGTTCGGCCGGTTGACGTACTGCACCGGCAGGCGCAGGTCGGTGAGGTTGCGGTCGCGGCTGACTTCCACGCCCTCGAGCAGCTCGAGCAGCGCCGGGCCCTCATACCACGCCATGGCGGCGCTCTTGTTGACCACGTTATCGCCCTTCAGGGCCGACATGGGCACGAAGTGGATGTCCTCGGCCGAGAGCTGTTCGGCGAAGAGGCGATAGTCGGCGACGATCTCGTCGAAGCGCGCCTGGTCGAAGTCGACCAGATCCATCTTGTTGACCGCGATCACCAGATGCCGGATGCCCAGCAGATCGGCGATGAAGCTGTGCCGACGGGTCTGGGTCTGCACCCCGTAGCGGGCATCGATCAGGATGATCGCCAGGCTGGCGGTCGAGGCCCCGGTGGCCATGTTGCGGGTGTACTGCTCGTGCCCCGGGGTGTCGGCGATGATGAACTTGCGCTTGTCGGTGGAGAAGAAGCGGTAGGCGACATCGATGGTGATGCCCTGCTCGCGCTCCGACTGCAGGCCGTCGACCAGCAGCGCCAGGTCGACCTCCTCACCGGTGGTGCCACTCTTCTTCGAGTCGCGAGTGATCGCCGCGAGCTGGTCGTCGAAGATCATCTTGGAGTCGTGCAGCAGCCGGCCGATCAGGGTCGACTTGCCGTCGTCGACGCTGCCGCAGGTGATGAAGCGCAGCAGGTCCTTGTTCTCGTGCTCGTGCAGATACTGCTCGATGTTCTCGGCAATGAGGTTCGATTGGTGTGCCATCAGAAATAGCCCTCGCGCTTCTTCTTCTCCATGGAGCCGGCCTGGTCGTGGTCGATGGCGCGGCCGCTGCGTTCGCTGGTGCGGGTCAGCAGCATCTCCTGGATGATCTCGGGCAGGGTCGCGGCCTTCGACTCCACCGCACCGGTCAGCGGGTAGCAGCCCAGGGTGCGGAAGCGCACCCACTTCTCTTCGGGCACCTCACCGGGCTCGAGCGGCAGGCGCTCGTCGTCGACCATGATCAGCATGCCGTCGCGCTCGACGACCGGGCGCGGGGCGGCGTAGTAGAGCGGCACGATGGGAATCTGCTCGAGGTGGATGTACTGCCAGATGTCCAGCTCGGTCCAGTTGGAGAGCGGGAAGGCGCGGATCGACTCGCCCTTGTTGACCCGGGCGTTGTAGAGGTTCCACAGCTCGGGACGCTGGTTCTTGGGGTCCCAGCGGTGGAACTTGTCGCGGAAGGAGAACACGCGCTCCTTGGCACGGCTCGCCTCCTCGTCGCGGCGGGCGCCGCCGAAGGCGGCATCGAAGCCGTACTTGTCCAGCGCCTGCTTGAGGGCCTGGGTCTTCATCACGTCGGTGTAACCGCTCGAGCCGTGATCGAAGGGGTTGATGCCGGCGGCCCGCCCCTCCTCGTTGATGTGCTCGATCAGCTCCATCCCCGATTCCGCCGCCATGCGATCGCGGAAGGCGATCATCTCGCGGAACTTCCAGGTGGTGTTGACGTGCATCAGCGGAAACGGCGGAGGCCCGGGATAGAAGGCCTTGCGCGCCAGGTGCAGCATCACCGAGGAGTCCTTGCCGATGGAGTAGAGCATCACCGGGTTCGAGAACTCGGCCGCCACCTCGCGGATGATATGGATCGACTCGGCCTCGAGCTGCTCGAGATGGGTCAGCCGACGCGGCGTGACGGCGGCAACCGACGCCGCGCCACTGGCCTGGGCGGCCGATTCGCGGATCGGTGCATGACGTGTCGGTGCAACATGAGTGGTCATGGCCCGGCTACCTCGCATGACGTTGAGCGTGAGATCATGCGCCACAGGTTAACGCCAGACCAATAATAACCCAAAAGAATTAATAACTATCTTTTTAGAACGAAAGAGGCTGGCCAGATTCACAGCTCGACGCGCTCGACCCAGGTGGTCAGGTCGCCGGCCTCGAGGTCGACGACCCGATAGCCGGGACGCGACGCCTCGTCGACGGCGAAGGTCTCGGCGCCGGGCAGGAACTGATCGGTGGTGGAGGGACAGCCGTAGACCGCCACCTCCCCCTCTTCCAGCCGCCGGCGGCTGGCGAAGGCCTGGTGGATATGGCCGCAGAGCACCGCCTTCACCTGCCGAAAGGCCGCCAGGGTCTGCCAGAAGGCCTCGCGGTCCTTGAGGCCGATCTCGTCGAGCCAGGCCGAGCCGACGGCCAGGGGCGGATGATGCATCACCAGCAGGGTCGGTCGGTCGTCCTCCTCGAGCCGGTCGGCCAGCCGGCCGAGCCGCTCGGGCCCCAGCTCGCCGTGGGGCTGGCCGCCGACCCGGGTATCGAGCAGCAGCACCCGCCAGGTATCGAGATCCAGGTCGTCGAGCAGTTCGCGTGTCTCGACCATCAGCGCCGGCTGGTCGTGGTTTCCCGCCAGCCAGAACCAGGGCGCGTTCAGCTGCGCCAGGGCACGGGCCGCCAGCTGGTAGGAGGCCGCGGTCTCGTCCTGGCTGACGTCACCGGTCACCAGCACCACGTCCGGCCGCTCGCGGTTCACCGCCTCGATCACCGCCTCGAGCTGGCGCAGCGGGAATCCGGCCCGGGAACGAGCCCGGGGGTCGGCATGCAGGTGGCAGTCGCTGATCTGGACCAGTCGCATCGGGGCAGCCTCTCCTCAGCACGGCTCGTTCAAGGTCACTGGTTCACTTCAAGGCAGCTCGGGCAGGTCGACGGAGTGGCCGTGGGCCAGGCCGTATTCGAGCCACTCGCCGAGGAAGCGGTTGAGCTGCAGCTTCTCGTCGGGCTGGTGCATGCGTGCGTTGGGGTAGCGGTAGCGGCCATGGAAGTGGCGCTGGCGCTGGAAGTCGGTGACTTCGGCCATGCGCACGTCGTGGTAGAGGTGCACGCGCATGCGCGGGGTCTCGATCATCTGGTCGAGGACGCCCTGCTGGGAGACCCGAGCGATGGTGGTGTAGGGGGCCTGCTCGAGCACCTCGATGCACAGCGCACCCAACCGTCGACCGCCGCGGAGCAGCTCCACCTCGCGGATCTCGCCGGCGTCCAGTTCCCCCAGCAGCCGGGTCAGGCGCAGGTAGTTGGCGGTGCACTCGCCCTGCAGGGTCTTCAGGTCGGTGACATAGGCTGTTCTCGACACGCTACCTCCTTGCTCGCAGTGATGCGCGTTCGCCCGCCAGCCAATGGAAGGCGATCAGACACATGGCATTGTCGAGTCGCCCGGCCTGGAGGAGTTCCCACGCTCGGGTAAACGGCAACACATGCACGCGGATGTCCTCGTGCTCCTCGTCGAGCCCGTGCACCCCACCGAGGCCACGGCTGTCGACCAGACCGCAGAACAGGGTGACCCGCTCGTCGCAGGCCCCGGGGCTGGGGTAGTAGGTATGCAGCTCGATCAGCTCGCCCACCTCGCAGCCGGCCTCTTCCAGCGTCTCGCGACGGGCGACCTCGGCGACGCTCTCGCCCCGCTCGACGAGCCCCGCCACCACCTCCAGCTTCCAGGGCGACGCAGGATCGTCGAACGCACCGGCACGGAACTGCTCGATCAATACCACGGTATCTCGCTCCACATCATAGAGCAGCACGCCCACGGCGTCGTGGCGACGATGCACTTCGCGCACGACCTCGCCGCTCCAGCCGCCCTCGAACAGGCGATGGCGCAGGTGCAGCTCCTCCAGGCGAAAGAAGCCCTGGTGCAGGCAGCGCCGCTCCAGCAGCTCGGCATCGGCGGCCGTGAAGGACAGCTGTGCGGTGAGATCCTGATCGTGCGGGTGACGGGGGTCGCTCATGCCGGTCTCCGGGTCGCAGGGTGGCGACCATTATCATGACCCGGCGAGGGGATGCCAACCGCCGCGGTAGGCGGCGGCCGGGGGAAGGACCGCCTCAGAGGCGGGACAGCAGCGCCCGGGCCTGTTGCCGCAGCGCCTCGTCGGAGGCCTGGCGATCCGCGCGGGCCCGGCCCTCGACGGCACGCCGCGCATGTTCCCGGGCCTCGTCGACTCGCCCCTCGTCGGCGAGGAAGGCAGCGTAGTAGAAATTGACGTCGATGCCCTCGGGGCGGATCTCCAGCGCGCGGCGGAACATGCGCTCGGCGGTGTCGCTATTGCCGAAGCCCAGCGGCCGTCCGGGGGCACGATGGTAGAGGGCCCCCAGGGTCACGTAGGCCGAACCGTTGCCCCCCTGCGGGTCGAGCTCGACGGCCTGCTCCAGGGCGTCGCGGGCACTGCGGGCGCTGCCCAGGGCCCCCAGGCCGCTGCGTTCCCGGGCATGGGAGGCCTCGATGATGCCATGCCAGACCCGCGGCATTGCCGCGTCGGGATGGGCCTCGGCCAGGCGCTCGGCCTCCCCGGACAGTTCCTTCAGGGCGCCGCGGCGCTCCCCCTCCGGCAACTCGGTGGTGACCCGTTCCCAGCGACTCTTCAGGGCATCGACCTGTGCTTCCCAGGCGAGCAGATGGGTGAGCGGGGCGATGGCGAGCCCCAGCCCCAGGGCGGTGGCCAGCAGATGGCGTCGAATCATGCGCTGTCTCCTCGGTGTCTTGTCGTTGTCCCACCCCTGAAATGTAACGAACGTTTGAATGATTCTCCAGTACGGATCTCCCCGGCTTGGCGATGCCGCCGCCGATGGCGTATGTTGCCTCTCTCACGTGGAAGGAAGGGCGACGCCGATGAAGGGCCGCAACATGACGCGCTGGCGCGACCCGGCCAAGGACCCGCGCCAGGAACCGAAGAGCAACCTGATCACCGCCGAAGGCGCCGACCGCCTGCGCGGCATTCTCGACCACCTGTCGCGGGTCAAGCGTCCCGCGCTCTCGGCCAAGGTCGGCGAGGCCGCGGCACTCGGCGACCGCAGCGAGAACGCCGACTACACCTACAACAAGAAGGAGCTCAACCGGGTCATCGCCCGGATCCGCTACCTGACCAAGCGCCTCGACGAACTGCAGGTGGTGGATCGGCTCCCGGAAGACACCGACCGGATCTACTTCGGCGCCTTCGTGACCCTGGAGGACGACGACGGCGAGGAGATGCGTATCCGCCTCGTCGGCCACGACGAGACCGACACGGCGAAACGCTGGATCAGCGTCGACGCCCCGCTGGCCAAGGCCCTGCTCGGCAAGTCGCTGGACGACGAGGTAACCGTCGCCGCCCCCGGCGGCGAGACCACCTATGTGATTACCGAGATCGCCTATCGCGAGCCCCAGTCCTGATCAGCGCCTGATCGCGCGGTAGACCCGGAAGCGGCGGTCGTCGGCGAGGATCTCGAAGCCGCCGAAGGCGCGCTCGAGCAGATCTGGGTAGGGCAGGAAGGCGTTGGCGACGATCACCAACTGGCCGCCGGACCGCAGGTGGTCGGGCGCCTCGAGGATCAGCCGCGCCGCCGGACCATAGTCGATGGCCCGCTCCTGGTGGAAGGGCGGGTTGCTGACGATGGCCGCGAAGCGCCTCTCGCCGAGCGCGGCATAGACATCACCGACCCGCGCCTCGCCGGCCAGACCGTTGGCGGCGAGCGTGCGACGGGTCGCCTCCACGGCGAACGCGTTGACGTCCACCGCCGTGACCCGGGCCCCGCGCCGGGCCAGCCAGGCGGCCAGGATGCCGTCGCCGCAGCCCATGTCCAGTATCTCGGCCGACCCTTCCGGCAGCACCGCCGGCAACCGCTCGAGCAGCAGCCGGGTGCCGTCGTCGAGCTTGCCGTGGCCGAACACGCCCGGGTGACTGACCAGCGTCACCCCCTCGGCCTCGAACGACGACCAGGCCGCCTCGGGGTCGAGGCCGACCCGGCCGAGGCGCGTCTCGAACAGCGAGCAGCGCCGGGCGGTGTCGCGCTTGCGACAGCCCAGGCCCAGCGCCGCCAGCACCCGGAGCACCCGCCGGATGCCCCCCTGGTTCTCGCCGGCGAGTTGCAGCGGCGTGCCCGGCGGCAGCACCGCACAGAGCCACAGCAGCCACCACTCGCCGAGCGCATGGCTCTTGGGCCAGAACAGCACGACCCCGGGCACGCCGCCACCGGCGGTGCCCGGCAGGCCGTCGTCGAAGGGCGAGAAGGCCGGCCGGCCCCGCGCGCGCCAGGCCTCGATCACCGACTGGTCGGCGCTGATCGTGGTGCCCTCCCCGCTCTCCAGCCAGGCGTCCCGCGGCGGGGCCACCCACCACCAGCCACGGTAGTCGAGGTCCTGGCGTTCCAGCAACTGGCAGACCGGGGTCTCGGCGCTCATGGGAGGGGCTCCTGGGGGCGGGGTTCGAGGGTGTAGAGCAGGTAGCGGCCCAGCCGCCAGTGAGGATCGACGCGGCAGTAGCGCTGCTCGAGGGCGAGCAGGCGTGCCCGGTCGGCATCGGACGGTGGCGGCTGGCGCAGGTAGTCGTGGAAGACGCGGATGCCGGCGACCGCCGAGATCGCCAGCCCGCTCTCGGCCGCCCAGGCCTCGACCTGGCCATGGGTCAGCGGCGAGATCGGCGTCAATCGCCGGCGCTTACCGGTGCCCTCGAGACGGTCGGCGAGCGCCTTCTCCAGGTTGCCCTTGACCACGTTGGACATCCGCAGCGCATCGCGGTTGAAGACCATCAGCGAGAGCTGGCCGCCCGGCGCCAGCAGCCTGGCCAGGGTGGCGAGCGCCGAGCGCGGGTCGGCCAGCCACTCGAGCACCGCATGGCAGGCGATCAGCCGCCAAGGGCCGGGGGCACACTCCGGCAGAGCCTGCAGCGGCGCCTGGAGCAGGCTCACCGGCTGCCCGGCCAGCCGCGCCCTGGCCCGCTCGAGCATCTCGCCGGAGGGCTCGGCCAGTGTCACCGGGTGGCCGCGTGCGGCGAACCAGGCCGCCAGTTGGCCGAGGCCGCCCCCCACGTCGAGCACCGGCTGGCCGTCGAGGTCGAGCATCTCCGGCAGCAGCCGGTCGAGCAGCGCCAGGCGCAGCTCGCCGCGGGCCGCGCCGTAGAGGCTGTCGGCAAACTTGTCGGCCAGGCCATCGAAGTGGCGGTCGCCGGCCGGGGACAGGGACGAAGGGATATCGGGCATGCCGGGCATTCTACCCGGGATCGGCCCGCGACTCACCGTTCGCCGAGCGAGGCAGCCGGTGCCCCCAGCCGCTGTCGGCCTCGAGCTCGGCGGCCAGCGCCAGCAGACGACGCTCGTCACCCATGGGGCCGATCGCCTGCACCCCCACTGGCAGGCCGTCCGGCGTGACATGCAGCGGCAGCGACATGGCCGGCTGGCCGGTGAGATTGGCCAGTTGGGTGAAGGGGGTGCGGCATAGCGCATCCCTGGCCAGGCGATGCAGCATGCCCGCCTTCAACGCCAGGGGGGCGGCCCCCGGCAAGGCCAGCAGCGACATCAGCCGCTCCTTGCCGGCGTCGGGATAGAGTTCACCCAGGCGCGGCGCCGGGGTCGCCGCCACCGGCATCAGCAGCACGTCGAAGCGGCGATGGAACTCGCCCATGGCCCGCGCCACCCGGTTCCAGTAGCGCTTGGCGAGCTCATAGTCCCGCGCCGACAGCCAACGCCCCAGCCGACCGATGGCTCGGGTCGATGGCTCGATGTCGAGCCGCCTCACCGGGACGCCGGTCTGCTCGCTGATCCAGGCCAGGTCGGCGGCCAGGTGGCCCAGGTAGAGCGTCAGGTAGCTGTCGGCCAGGCGCTCGCCCTCGACCGGCGGATCGCACCACTCCACCCCGTGGCCCATCGCCTCCAGGCGGCGGGCGGCCTGCTCCACCGCGTGTTGCACGTCGGGGGCGAGCCGGGTGCCCAGCGGCGCCCCCAGTGACTCGCCCAGGGAGACGGCGACCCGCAGCCGCGCAGGAGGACGGGCGATGGCGGCCAGGAAGCCCTCCTCGCGGAGGAGCGGCTGCGGCGCCCCCTCGTCCATGCCATTGGTTCGATCGAGCAGTGCCGCGCTGTCGCGTACGCTGCGGGTCAGGGCGTGCTCCACCACCGCCCCTTGCCACACCTCGGCGTACTGCGGGCCCAGCGGCACCCGCCCGCGGGAAGGCTTGAGGCCGAACAGCCCACAGTGGCTCGCCGGGATGCGCAGTGAACCACCGCCATCGCCGCCCATGGCCAGGGGCACCAGCCCACCGGCCACCGCCGCGGCGGCCCCGCCGCTGGAACCGCCCGGCGAGAACCCGGCCTTCCAGGGGTTCAGCGGATGGGCAAAGGCCCGCGGCTCGGTGATGCCCATCAGGCCCAGTTCCGGGGTGGCGGTCTGGCCGAGGATCACCAGTCCCGCCTCGCGCAGGCGACGCACCAGCGAGGCGTCCTCCGGCGCCCGCCAATCGACCAGGGCCGCACTACCGAAGGCGAGCGGCTCGCCGCCAATGGCCATCAGCAGGTCCTTGGTCAGGGTCGGCACCCCGGCGAAGGGCGCTGCGGGATCGATCCGGCGCCCCTCCTGCTCGGCCCGTTCGAAGCGATAGCGCACCACCGCGCCCAGCCGTGGATTCTCCGCTTCGATGGCGGCACAGGCCGCCGCGAAGACCTCCTCCCGGCTCACCTCGCCGCGACGGATCAAGGCCGCCAGCCCCAGGCCGTCGTAGGCGCGATACTCGCTCGGCTCCATGGCACTCCCTTCCACCCGATCCTCGTTCGGATCCCTCGACAGCGCCGGCCCCGGGCCGACGGGTTTATCTCATTCGCTCAAGCGCTTATAATGCGCCGCGTTTCGCCCTCTTAGCTCAGCAGGATAGAGCAGCCGCCTCCTAAGCGGCAGGTCGCAGGTTCGAATCCTGCAGAGGGCGCCACACCCGCTCGCTTTCTTCTCGTCAGCCTACACCCTTGGGCCGGGTCTTCGCCCGGCTCCTGCGCTCCCGGCAGTGGTGATCGCCTCGCCTGCTGCCTATGCTTCTCCAAGCCCTGTGCCGGAGAGCACAACGGGGCAGTATGGACAACGATCGCCGCACCGGAGCCCGTCACATGGCCAAGTTCCGCCTCCTGCCGACCCTGCTGGCGGGCATGATGCTCTCCGTCGCCAGCCTGTCGGATACCGCCCGGGCCGCCGACTACTATGCCGGCAAGACCATCCGCATGATCATTCCCCTCGCCCCCGGGGGCGGCACCGACACCTTCGGCCGCCTGATCGGCCGCCACCTGGGCCGCCATATACCCGGCCGGCCGACCATCGAGGCCGAGAACGTCACCGATGTCGGCGGCCTGCTGGGCAGCAACGAGTTCGCCGAAGGCGTCGAGCACGACGGCACCACCCTGCTGGCAAGCTCCGGCCACCTCAACCTGCGCGCCATCCTCGGGCTACGCGGGCTGCGCCTCGACCTCGACGAACTGGAACCCCTGGTCGCCGCCCCCATGGGCCATGTCACCGTCATTGCCGCCCGGGCCGGCATCGCGGAGCCACGCGAGGTGCTCGACGCCGAGGGTCCGCTGACCAAGGGCATCACCGACCCGATCGGCCTGCTCGAGTCGCTGATGGCCATGGAGCTGCTCGGGCTCGACTACCGGGGCGTGCCCGGTTACGGCAACCGCGGCGACACCCTCACCGCCTTCGAACGCGGCGAGCTGATGATCAACACCCAGAGCACTGCCTTCTACCTCGACAGGGTGGCGCCACTGGTCGAGGCCGGCAGCGCCATGCCGCTCTACGCCATCGGCTTCATCGACGAGGAGGGCAACCCGGTGCGCGACCCGGCGGTACCGGACATGATCACCGCCCCCGAGCTCTACGAGCAGATCCACGGCGAGATGCCCTCCGGCATCGCCTGGGAAGCCTTCAAGGTCACGGTACCCCTGGTACAGAACACGCGCGGCACCATCTGGGTCCACGCCGACATCCCCGAGCAGGCCATGGAGGCCCTGCGCCAGGGGGTCGCGGCGATGGTCGACGACCCCGAGTTCCAGGCGGCCCGCGACGAGATTCTCGGGGACTATGGGGTCATCCAGGGCGACGAGCTCGACTGGGTCAGGGCCACCATGGACGCCATCTCGCCGGAACTGATGAACTACCTGCGCGACCTGCTCGGCACACGCTTCGGCACCGAGTTCGAGGGATGACTCGCCGGTGCGCGGCGGCCCGGATGAACGCCCCCGCTTGCCCCGCCGCGCTCAGGACTCCGGCGATGCCACCCCCCGATCGCCATCGTGCACCACCACCCGGTTACGTCCCAGTCGCTTGGCCCGATAGCAGGCCTGGTCGACCCGCTGCAGAAAGGCCGGCAGGCTGCGGTCCGCCTCACCGAGCATGGCGATACCGATGCTCATGGTCACCCGGAAGCGGTGCTGCCCGGCCTGGAAGTCGAGCCGCCCGATCGCCTCGCGAAGGCGTTCGGCGACGTCCCGGGCCCGCATCAGCGGACAGGCCGGCAGCAGAATGGCGAACTCGTCGCCGCCCAGGCGGGCGACCGAATCGCTGTCGCGCACCGTCTCGATCAGCAGCTCGCCGATAGACCTGAGCATCTCGTCCCCTGCCGCATGGCCGGCGCTGTCGTTGACCGGCTTGAAATGATCGAGATCCATCATCATCAACGACAGTGGCATCTCGCCCTGCCGGTGGCGCTGGCCGGTCGCCGCCATCAGACGCGCCTCGAAGCCGCGCCGGTTGAGGCAACCGGTCAAGGGGTCGTGCTCGCTTTCCCAGTGCGACTGCTGCTCGCGGCGATGACGTTCGGTGATATCCACCACCGAGCCGATATAGCCGAGCGTCTGCTCCTCGGTGCGGACCGGCGATCCCTGCACCTCGACCCAGCGCGAGCCCCCGGAGGAGGTGTGGATCTCGATCTGGTACTGGAAGCCGTTGCGGGAGCGTACCAGTCGCTGCCAGTGGGCCCGGCTACGCTCGCGCGCCGCCTCGGGCAGCATCTGCGCCCAGTCGCCGTTCAGCAGGGCCTGGCTCGACCAGCCGGTGATCCGCTCCAGGGCCGGGTTGACGAAGGTGAGGCGTCCCCGGGCATCGACCAGATAGAGCCCCACCGGCGATGACGTCAGGGCGGCATCCAGGTAGGCCTTGCGCTCGGATGCCACCCGGTTGGCGTCCAGCATGCCGATATAGAGCCGATTGAAGGCCCGGGCGATGGCCTTCAGCTCGTGCGGGCCGGCCTCGCTGAGGGCGTGGCGTTGCCCCTGCTCGATGGCATCGACCTGGGCGACCACCCGCTTGAGCGGTCGAAAGGCCGAGCGCAGCAGCACCGCGCCGACCAGCCCGGCGAGCAGCGTCAAGGCCATCGCCACCCCCAGCAACGAGATCCAGAGCCGTTTCACCGGCGCATAGGCCGCGGCCAGGGGCACCACATAGCCGACCAGCCAGCCCGCCTCGGGCGAGAGAATGAAGGACTGCAGCGCCGGTTCGGCAGCGACGGTGGGCGCCTCGACCACGCCCTCGAAGCCGGCGATCGCGTCGGCCAGTATCGGGTTGCGCTCCACCGGCAGCGATCTCAGCAGCAGGCGTTCGTTCGGGTGGTGGAGAATGGTCCCGCCGGGCGATGCGATGGCCAGATAGCCTCCCGTGGCCACCTGCAGCCGGCTCATGCCGGCCAGCAGCCCCTCCTCGCGCGGCATCACCGCACCCGTGAGCACCCCACCGAGGTCGCCGTCGGCCTCGAACAGCGGTACCGCCAGGCGGATCACCGGCCGCCCGGGCACCCCCTCGGCCCGGGGTTCGCCGATACGGGGCCGGCGGGTCGCCGTCACCTCGGCCAGCACGGGCAGCTCGGCGAGCTCGAGACTCGGCACGACCCCGGGCGCCTCCCAGCGCCCGAGCACCGCCCCTTGCGGGGACACCACGGCCACGCTGTCGAACAGGGCCCTCAGGCCACGCTCTGCCGAGATCAGCGACGCCACCGACGTCGAGGTCGGGCGCGTGCCCTCCAGGCGCTCCGCGACGCCCGACAGGGCGCGCTGGCGGGTCAGCAGGTAGTCGTCGAGGCCCAGGGCGGTCAGCCGGGTCTCGAAGAGCAGGGTCTCGGAAATGGTCTCGCGCAGGCTGTCCCTGGCCACGAAGAAGGCCACCAGCACCATGACGACCAGCATGGCCAGCCAGCCGACCACGAAGGCGGAGAGGATGCGTCCCTGGAGCGAGCGAAGTGGCCGGAACATGGCGGTGACCGTGAAGCGTCGATATGAGACCCACTATAAACGGGCCATCGGGGGAGGATGCCATGATGCCCATCAACGTTCTGCGATGTCAGGCGATCTCGACCTGGTTGCGACCGGCGGCCTTGGCCCGGTAGCTGGCGGCGTCGGCGCGTTCGATGACCGTGACGATCTCCCGGTCGCCCTCCTGGAAGGCGGTGACGCCGATGCTCAGGGTGACACGGTACTCGCGGCCGCGATGCACCACGAAGACATCGGCGACGGCCTCGCGCAGGGTCTCGGCGATACGCCGGGCCTGGGCGAGGGTGCAGCTCGGCAGCAGCACCCCGAACTCGTCGCCGCCCTGGCGGGCCACGTGGTCGCTGCGCCGCACCTCCCAGGCCACCACCTGGGCGATGCGCCGGAGCATCTCGTCGCCCAGCGCATGGCCACCCTCGTCGTTGACCGGCTTGAAACGATCGAGATCGAACAGCAGCAGCGCCGAGGGCGTGCCGGCCTTGTGCCACTCGGCCAGCGCCTCCTCCAGGCGACGCTCGAAGCCGCGCCGGTTGAGCAGGCCGGTGAGGGGATCGTGCTCGGCTTCCCAGCGGCGCATGGCCTCCTCCTGATGGCGCTCGGTGATGTCCTTGACCGTACCCACGAAGCCGATGGTCCGGCCGTCGATGGCCACCTGGCTGGCATGCACCTCGAGCCACAGCAGGTCGCCATCGGCGCGAACGTAGCGGAACTGCCTGAGGAAGTCGTCACCGGTCTCGAGGCTGTGCTGCCAGAGGTCGATGGCCGACTGGCGGTCCGCGGCGTGGATGAACGTCACCCACGCCGCTTCGTCCCGGGCGGAGAAGGCATGGCCGGTCAGCTCCGTCAGCGCGGGGTTCATGTAGCGGATGCTGCCGCCCGTGTCGGTGACGAACATGCCCAGCGGCGACGACGACAGCACCCCCTCGAGGAACGCCTCACGATCCTGCAGTCGTTCGAGGGCCGAGCTGCGCTCCTCCTCCACCCGATTGAAGGTGCCGGCCAGCCGGCTGATCTCGTGCATCCGGGTATCGAGCGTCACCCGGCTGCGTCGCCCCTCGCCCACCTCGTCGATCTGCGTCTCGAGCCGGTGCAAGGGGTTCAGGGCATGGCGCACGAGCCACCACATCAGCGGCAGCAGCAGCATGGCGAAGGCGACGCCGAACCACCAGAGCCGGCGAAACAGCGATTGCAGCGGCGCATTCACCTGCTCCGCGGGCAGGAAGACCCCGGCCACCCAGTCGGCCGGCCAGACCTGACCGAAGGACTGGTAGGCCTCGCCGCCACCGATCAGTTGCGCCACAGCCTCGCCCTGCCAGCCGTCCAGCGCCCGGTGCAGCATGGCGTTCTCGTCGACCGTGGGCACCGGCTGCAGCACCAGAGAGGGGTCGGGATGGTAGAGAATGGTCCCCGAGGCCGTGGCCACGGCGGCGAAGCCGCCGGAACCGAGCCGCAGCCTATGCAGCCGCCGGAACAGGCCGCCGGAGTGAATGTTGACGAAGCCGCCGACGAAACCGTCGAACGCGCCGTCACGCCACCGCGGCACCACGAACAACACCAGCGGCATGTCACTGGCCCGGCCGATGAAGGGTTCGCTCACGTAGGGGCGGCGCATCGCCTCGACGAAGCGGAAATACTCGGTCTCGGCCGTCTCCAGGCCCACGCGCCCCTCCGCGACCGGCCAGTCGGCCAGTATCGTGCCGTCGGCGTCCGCCACCACCAGGCCATCGAACCACTCGAGCAGCGCATCGTTGTGCTTGAGCTCGCTGCGCAGGACCTCCTCGCCGGGCCGGCCAGCGCCATCTCGATGGCGCGCCCGGTCGAGCCTGGCGGCCAGCCGCTCCAGTGCGCCCAGGCGATCGTTGACCTGGGTCGTGACCTCGTCGGCGATCAGTCGTGACTCGTAGCTCAGGTGCGCGAAGTTGGTCTCGCGCACCAGCTGCAGCCCCGTCAGCCTGCCGCTGCCCATCAACAGCAAGGCCACCACCACCCAGGTGACGGCCAGGCCGATCATCAGCCGCCCCTGGAGCGAGAGAGTCGACTGGAAGAGAAACCGGAGTCGAGATAGCAAACGTCGCTCCCGGGTGAGTTAGCGATTGCCGATTCGCCTGGCTATCGGACCCTAGATGGTAGCGCAGGTCAAGCGCGGCCATGACGCGAATAGCCAGGCGCGACGGCCCCTTTCCCGCCTCTCCCTTCATTGTCTCGGCACCCGCCCACGAGAAAGCCGGCCCCGAGGGGCCGGCTTCTGTGTGCTGCGGGTGTCGCTACCTCAAGCGGTGGGCCGCTTAGAAGTGGTAACGGGCACCGACCAGCCAGTAGACGCTGTCGTCGTTCTCGTCGACCTCGACGCCATCGTCGGTGCTGACGGTGATGTCGCCCTGGTCGGCGCGGTGCAGCTCGCCGAAGACGTCGAAGTTGCTGGACACCTTGTAGTAGGCGCCGGCGGCCCAGGCGATGCGCTCCTCTTCTGCGTTGTCCAGGTCGACGCGATAGACGTCGGCGTGGAAGGCCCAGGCGCCGAGGGAGTAGCTGGCACCCAGGCCCCAGGTGTCGTAACCGGAATACTGCTCGACGTCGCCGCCGGCATCGATGGCACCGTCGTTGGTGTCCTGGGTCTCGTAGCCGAGGCGCGCGGAGAAGTTGTCGTTGAAGGCGTAGGAAGCGGTCGCGCCGTAGATGTTCTCGTCGGCACCGCGACGATCACGACCGGTATAGTTGTGGCGTGTGTCGCCATCGCCGGACAGGGCACGATCATCACGATCCTGGGCGAAGCCGGCGGCCAGGCGCAGGCCGCCCCACTCGTACTTCACGCCGCCCTGGGTGTTCAGCTCGGAGGAGTTGCTGCCGTCGGAACCAGCCACCTGACCGTTACCGGTGTAGTGCTTGGTCATGATGAAGGCCTGGAAACCGCTCAGGTCGGGCGTGAAATAGCCCAGGGAGTCGCCGCGGGCCTGCAGGTCGCCGCCCTGGCCAGCGGAGAGCTCAAGGCCGCGGTCGAGGTAGACATCGAAGGGCGCGGCGACGAAGGTGTTGTAGAAGCTGTCGAAGCTACCGGCCTGGATGGTACCGAACTGGTCGCTGCGCAGGCCGAGGAAGCTGTGACGCACTTCGCGGAAGCCGTCGGACTGGTCACGCTCGTCGCCCCTGAAGCGCCACTCGACGCTGGCGAAGGCGCTCAGGTCGGAGGTGAGCTGGTGGCTGCCGGAGAGACGCAGACGCGAGTAGACGTCCTTGAATTCAGTGCCGGTGGACTTGGCTTCGCCGTCCTGCTCCTCGGGACCGCCACCGGAGATGCCCATGGCGATACGGCCGTACAGGTCGACCTTGGTGCCATCCTGGTCGTAGACGGTAGCGGCCTGAGCGGCAGCTGAAGCGCCCAGGGCGCCGGCGATAGCAGTCGCTAACAGTGTCTTTTTCATCGCGATAGTTCCTTTGACTAGCTTACTGTTTCGATCGTTACTGCACGATTCACTCAGTGAATGCAGCCGGCTTGCCGGGCATGCTCATTTGCCTTTCCTGCTCGGCTCCCTCCCGGGAGGATGGCAGGTGGCGCGGCACCACCTCAGCGAAGCCTTGTTATAGTCCAATGCTCGCAAGGGAACTCTATACCGGGATTTTCGGGAACGCAACAAGAAAAAACACTGTTTTCCTTCAGAGCGCACCTTCCCTGCGGAACTTTCCCTCGCGCAGGCGGTCGACGAGCCCTCCCGGCTGGCCGGCCGCCGCTGCCGGCTGGCCGAGGCGAATCGACCGAATACAGCCCAGGCAGCGATGAGCGCGTTCATGATGCCCTGCGAATATGACAATGGCAAGTCAACGGTCGAGCCAGCGGCCGTCGTGCCTGGTCAGTGGCCGTTATGCTTGGCCAGCAGGGCGGAGAGCTTCTCTTCAAGGGTGGCCGGTGACGGGGCGGCGGTTGCGTCGCCGGCCGAATCATCGGCGCGGGAAGCCGGTTTCCCCGCCGACGCCTGGCTACCGGGGGGACGGTCCTCGGCTCGCCCCTGGTGCCGTTGCGGCTTGCCCTGGGGCTTGCGGCGGTTGGCCTGCAGCCGCTCGAGCTTCTTGCGGGCGTGCTCGGCGGCCTCGGCATCGACACGCCCGGCGGCCTGGCCGTCGAGGTCGATGCGCTCGGCGTCCTCGCGCACCGACTTGAGGTAGCGCGGCAGGTTGACGTAGCAGGCGAGTGCGCGGCGCACCAGCTTCTCCGGCCAGGGTTCGCGGGCGGCGAGCTCCTCGTGGATGCCGACCTTGAGCGGCCGGGTATGCCCCTTGAAGAAGGTCGAGCCGTAGCGCCGGTACCACTCGCCGAGCAGCGCCTGGGGCGACGGCGCCTCGCCGATCGGCAGGTCGCTCTGGGGATTGCGGGCCGGCTCGGCCGGCGCCGGTTGTCCGGCCTCCGGGGGGGCGGGCGCGACCCGGGCCGCCGCCCCCTTCGGGCGATGGCCGATGAGCGCCGAGAGGCCCTGGGCGCGGCGGGCCGGCAGCGCGAAGCCGCCGGCCGGCTCGCCGGCGGCGAGCTTGTCGTGCAGGTGGCGGTTGTGCGCCTCCAGCTCGCGGTTCTGCTCGTCGAGCTCGCGGTTCTCCTCAAGCAGCTCCAGGCGGTTCGCCTCGAGCTCGGCGAGACGACTCTCGAGGTCGTCGTTGCGCTGCGCCAGGCCACGCTGGCTGGCCAGGGCCTCCTCGGCGCGGGCAACGAGCTCGGCATTGCGCGCCTCGAGCTCGCTGCGGCGGCGTTCCAGCTCGGCCAGCCGGGCCTGCATGGCCGCCTGTTGCACGCGGGCCTCGTGCAGGGTACCCAGCAGGCTCTCGGCACGGTTCTCCAGTGCCGCCAGCAGACGGGTTGAGCGTTCCTCGATCAAACCGATTCCCTCCAACACAAGCCCTTCACGACGAGGCATTAACCCCCAAGTCTGTGCCAGAAGCCGCAGCATGACAAATGTCGCCGGATGGAGACCCTCGATGCCCCCTCACCCGCTCGCCACCGGCCCGCTGGCCGTGCCGTCGGCGAGTCGCCGGCGGTAGTGCACGAAACTGTAGGCCGGCTGCCCCTCGGCGGGCTCGCCGGGCACCCGCTGCACCTCTTCCCACTCGGCCATGTCGAGCTCGGGGAAGCGGGCGTCGCCCTCCACGTCGATATCGACCTCGGTGAGGTAGAGCCGCGAGGCCAGCGGCAACGCCTGGGCATAGATCTGGGCACCGCCCATCACCATGAGCTCGTCGCAGGCATCGATGGTGGCCTGCTGGTCGGCCAGCGCCAGAGCGGAGGCGAGGTCATGGCAGACCCGCACGCCCTCGTGGTGGAAGGCGGGGTCACGGCTCACCACGATATTCAGGCGGCCGGGCAGCGGGCGCCCGATCGACTCGAAGGTCTTGCGCCCCATCACCAGCGGCTTGGCCTGGGTCATGCGCTTGAAGAACTTGAGGTCCTCGGGCAGGTACCAGGGCAGCCGGTTGTCGACGCCGATCACCCGGTTGCGGGCCAGGGCGGCGATCATCGCGACGGGCACCAGGGTTTCCTCTTGCGTCCTGTCGCTCATACGGCGACCTCGGCCTTGATATGGGGGTGCGCCTCGTAGCCCTCGATGGCGATATCCTCGAAGCGAAACGCGAAGAGATCCGTCACCTCGGGGTTGAGCCGAAGCCGCGGCGGCGCCAGGGGTGTGCGCGAGAGCTGCAGCTCGGCCTGCTCCAGATGGTTCAGGTAGAGGTGTGCATCGCCCAGGGTGTGGACGAAGTCGCCGGGCTCGAGCCCGCTGACCCGGGCGATCATCTGCGTCAGCAGCGCGTAGCTGGCGATATTGAAGGGCACGCCGAGGAAGATGTCGGCACTGCGCTGGTAGAGCTGGCAGGAGAGCCGCCCCTCGGCCACGTAGAACTGGAACAGGCAGTGGCACGGCGGCAGCGCCATCTCGTCGACCAGCGCCGGGTTCCAGGCCGAGACGATCAGCCGCCGCGACCGGGGGGTCGTGCGGATCTGCTCGAGCAGCCTGGCGATCTGGTCGACGTGGCCACCCCACGGGTCGGGCCAGCTGCGCCACTGGTAGCCGTAGACCGGGCCGAGGTCGCCGTTCTCGTCGGCCCAGTCGTCCCAGATGCGCACCCCATGCTCCTTGAGGTAGGCGATATTGGTGTCGCCGCGCAGGAACCACAGCAGCTCATGGATGATCGAGCGCAGGTGCAGCTTCTTGGTGGTCACCAGCGGGAAGCCCCGCGAGAGATCGAAGCGCATCTGATGGCCGAACAGCGAACGGGTGCCCACCCCGGTGCGATCGTCGCGCTCCGTGCCGCGGTCGAGCACGGCACGCATCAGATCGAGGTAGGGCTGTTCGAGAGGAGGCAGGGAATCGACGGTCACGGCTCGTCCAGCAGTTGGAAATGGGGCGATTAGTGTACAGCATCCACCGGTTGGCGGCGCGACCAGAGGACCAGCAGGCTACCGAAGGCGATCATCGGCAGGGTCAGCAGCATGCCCATGGTCACCCAGCCGAAGGCGATGAAGCCGAGATGGGCGTCGGGCAGGCGCACGAACTCGACCGCGAAGCGGAACACGCCGTAGAGCAGCAGGAAGAGGCCGGAGACCAGCCCGCGTCGCCGCGGCGTGGCCGAGACCCACCACAACGCCGCGAACAGCACGGCGCCCTCGAGCAGCGCCTCGTAGAGCGCCGAGGGGTGGCGCGGCTCGGGCCCCATGCCGGGGAACGGCATGCCCCAGGGCAGCTCGGTCAGCCGACCGGGCAGCTCGCGGTTGATGAAGTTGCCGATGCGCCCGCCCCCCAGGCCGATCGGCACCAGGGGGGCGACGAAATCGGTGAGGGTGAAGAAGGCCAGCCGCTTCTTCCTGGCGAACCAGAGCGCCGCCAGCAGTACCCCGGCGAGGCCGCCGTGGAAGCTCATGCCACCATCCCAGATCCGGAAGATCCAGAGTGGGTCCGCCAGCCACTGGCCCATGCCATAGAAGAGTGCATAGCCCAGCCGGCCGCCCAGCACCACGCCGAGGGCGGCATAGAACAGCAGGTCGCCCACGTCGTCATGGGTCAGGCCGATGCGGGCGGCACGCCGCCTGCCCAACCACCAGGCGGCGACGAAGCCGATCACGTACATCAGGCCATACCAGTGGACCTGGAGCGGCCCCAGGGAGATGGCGACCGGGTCGATGTCGGGATAGCGGAGCATGGATGTCCTCTGGAGCCGTCAGCCGCGACACGACCACCCGGCGTGCCATGGGCAATGATTTGTCTTGTCGCTATAACAGAAATCTTACCCCCACCAGCGCCAGCAGGGCGGCGAAGGCGAGGCGCAGGGTACGAGCCGGCAGGCGGTGGGCCAGCTGCACGCCGAGGCGCGCGAAGGGCACGCTGGCCAGCACGATACCGAGAAATGCCGGCCACATCACGAAGCCGGTGGCTCCGGCAGGCAACAGCGGATGGCCCCAGCCCACCACCATGAAGGTGGCCGCCCCGAACAGCGCGATGGGCAGGCCACAGGCCGACGAGGTGCCCACGGCCTGGGTCATGGTGGCGCCACAGCGAGTCAACCAGGGCACGCAGAGCATGCCGCCACCGATGCCGAACAGCGCCGAGATGCCGCCGATCACGACACCGGCCAGGCCCATCCCGAGCCTGCCCGGCGCGGCGCTGCCCGGTCTCGGGCCACGTGCCAGCGCCATCCTCAGCGCCATCAGCAGCACGAAGGCGCCGAACAGGGTACCGAGCAGGCCGCCGGAGAGACGCCCGGCGACGAAGACGCCACCGATGGCCCCGAGCATCAGGCCGGGCAGCAGGGCCTGAAACCACCGCCGCTGGATGCTGCCGCGCCGGTGATGCCCCCAGGTCGAGGAGGCACCGGTGATGACGATGGTCGCGAGGGACGTCCCCACGGCCAGGTGCATCGCGACCTCCGGGGCGACCCCCTGGAGTCCGAAGGCAACCACCAGGGCCGGCACGATGACCAGCCCGCCGCCGACGCCGAACAACCCCGCCATGGTCCCGGCGGCGGCGCCCAGCATCAGGTAGACGAGCAGCATCGCGAGAACGCTCACGGCGACCCGGTTTCCTCCTGGGCCTCCGGCAACCACCGCTGCACCAGGTCGATCAACGCCTGGGGCCGATAGGGCTTGGCCAGATAGTCGTCCATCCCGGCCTCGCGGAAGCGCTGCCGGTCGGCATCGCTGGCATTGGCGGTCAGTGCCACCAGGATGCTGCGCTGGCCCTCGACCCGACCGGCCTCCTGTTCGCGCCAGCGCAGACTGGCTTCCACCCCGTCCATGTCGGGCATGAAGATATCCATCAATACCAGGTCGAAGGCTTGCCGGGCCTGGCACTCCAGTGCCTGTGCCCCGGAGGTGGCGGTCTCCACGCTATAGCCCTGCCCCTCGAGCACCTGCTGGGCCAGCATCAGGTTGACCGGTCCGTCATCGACGATCAGCACCCGCGCGGGCCCGCTGGCGGATGCCCCGGCGCCCTGGGCCCGCGGTTCATCGGTCAGATTGGCCAGTAACACCGAGATGTCGGCCAGCCTCTCGCGCAGCTCCAGCACGGACCGACGACCGGCGGCATCGCGGCGTACCAGGGCCGCCTCCTGGTCCAGCACCTCGCCCAGCGAGACCATCAGCGGTTTCAGCTCCCGTCGCAGGTGGCTCAGGTAGCCGGACTTGAGTCGTGACTCTTCCCGGGCCCGCTGGCGCCCGACCAGCAACTGGTCGAGGCGACGTTCCCGGTGCTCGAGGTCGTCGAGCAGCACCAGCGCATGGCCCCGATCGTCCTCCAGCCGCAACTGCAACCACCGGGACGACGGCCTCCTGGCGCCCACGGGACGCACCACGCACCGCTCGAGGTCGCTCTGCGACTCGTCGACCGGCAGGAGCTGACTCACCGCCAGGCCACGCAGCTCGCCCTGGCCCAGCAGTTCCTCCATGGCCGCGTTGGCGACCAGCACGCGGTCTCGCGTGGCCAGCAATGCCGGCCGACCGCTGGCCGCCAGCATGCGCTCGAGATGCGGGGCCCTGGCCTGCTCATCGAGCAGTGCAGCCACGCCGTCGAGCAGCCGCGACAGGCGGCGAACGGGATCGCCTTCGCTGGCGGTGTCTTCCACCGCGGCGATCGGCACCGACCGGCCGAGTCGAGGTTGGGCCAGGTATCGTTCGCCGATGGCGAGCTGTTCGTCGAGGGCCCCCTCGCAGGTCGCCAGGCGCTGACGCAGCAGGGTCAGGAAGACGAGCACGTTGGCGCTGCTGCCCACCAACAAGGCCAGCATCATCCAGAAGGTGGCACTCCAGGAGGCATGGGAGGGCACCATCCACCACAGCAGCACACCGACGACCAGACAGAGCGCCACCAGGACCCCCTGCGCCAGCAGCACTGGCCAGAGGATGGGCTGGATCAGTCGTGACCAGAGGCGTTCCTTGCTCGACTCGACGCGCATTGTCTTCCCTGAACCGGTGCGAAGATGACCCGAGTTTACGCCGCCCTGCCGCCCCTGTCATGGCACGCGCCTCGCGCCTTCCCCCCGACGCGGCGCCACGCTAAGCTGCCGTCATGTGCCTGATCGCCCTCGACCATCGTCCCGCCAGTGCCTGCCTGTTGCGACTGGTGGCCAATCGTGACGAGTTTCACGCCCGCCCCACCGCGCCGCTGGCCGCCTGGCGCGATGCCCCCGACATCGTCGGAGGACGCGACCTGGAGGCCGGGGGAACCTGGCTGGCCGTGCATCGTCGCGGCCGTTTCGCCGCCGTCACCAATGTCCGCGACCCCTCCCTCAAGGTGCCGGCCGGCGCCCCCAGCCGCGGCGCCCTGGTGCGCGAGGCCCTCGAGTGCGACGACCTGCCGGCCTGGCTCGACCGGCTCGCCTCGGGCGATGCCCGGCATTATGCGGGATTCAACCTGCTGGCCGGCGACGGTGAGCGACTCTGGCATCTTCATCGCGGCGCTGACGACCTCTCGCTGAAGACGGCACCGCCGGGCCTGCACGGGCTCTCCAATGCCAGCCTGAACACGCCCTGGCCCAAGCTGATCGCCGCCCGCCAGGGGCTCGCCACCAGCGTGCGCCGCGACCACTGGCCAGGCGACGCCCTGGCGGCGCTGGGCGACCCGCATCCGGCCGATGACGATCAGTTGCCGGAGACCGGGGTGGGGCTGGAGCTGGAGCGCCGGCTCTCCTCCCCCTTCATCGTCGGCCAGGACTACGGCACCCGGGCAACGACCTGGCTCGCCTGGTACGCCGATGGGTGGATCGAGATCGGCGAGCGCCGGTTCGGGCCGAACGGGGTGATGCAGGGGGAGAACGAACTGCGGGTCTCGACGGACCGCAAGCCGTAAGCTCTTCCGGCTCACGGGCGAAGCCCGGCTCAATCCCTCGGTGGCAACAGGTGCGCCAGTTGCCACTCGCCGAGTTGCTCGTTCAGGTGGCGACGCACCGCAGCGGGGCTGTCCAGGCGCAGGGTCTCCTCGACCAGCTGGCGAGCGGCCTCCAGCGGCACCCGGCGAATGGCGGCCCGCACCCGCGGCAGGCTGGGGGCGTTCATCGACAGCGAATTGAACCCCATGCCCATCAGCAACAGGGCACCGGCCGGATCGCCGGCCAGCTCGCCGCACACCGAGATCGGCATCTTCAGCGCGGCCGACTCCTCGGCGAGTCGCGCCATGGCCGCCAGCACGGCCGGGTGGCAGGCGTCGTAGAGCCCGGCGACCCGCGGATTGTTGCGGTCCACCGCCAGCAGGTACTGGGTCAGGTCGTTGCTGCCCACCGAGAAGAAGTCGACGCGCTCGGCCAGGGCGTCGAGCTGGTAGAGGGTCGCCGGTACTTCCAGCATCACTCCCACCCTGGGGCGATTGACCGTGACCCCCTCCTCGCCCAGCTCGAGAATGGCCCGATCGAGCAGTTTCAGGGCGTCGTCGACCTCGTCGACATTGGTGACCATTGGCAACAACACCTGAAGATTATCGAGCCCCTGGGAGGCACGCAGCATGGCGCGCAGTTGCACCATCAGCACCTCGGGATGGTCCAGGGTGACACGGATGCCCCGCCAGCCGAGGAAGGGGTTGGCCTCCTCGATGGGAAAATAGGGCAGGTCCTTGTCGCCGCCGATGTCCAGGGTACGCATCACCACCGGCAGCGGTGCGAAGCTCTCGAGCTGCTCGCGGTAGAGCCGGGTCTGCTCCTGCTCGCCGGGAAAGCGTTCGGTGATCATGAACGGCACTTCGGTGCGATAGAGCCCCACCCCGCCGATGCGACTCTTCAGCGATGCCGCGGCCTCCACCGCCAGGCCGGTGTTGACCATCAACGGCATGTCATGGCCGTCCGGGGTGCGGCTCGGCAGGTCCTGCTCGTGCTCGAGCACTTCGGCCAGTGCCCGCTCCTCGGCGATCAGGCTCTGGTAGTGGCTTTCCAGCTCGGCGCCGGGGCGCACGAAGAGCCGTCCGCGATGCCCGTCGAGCACCACCCGGGCACCGCCCAGCCGCGGCAGCGGCAGGTCGACCATGCCGAGTACCGTGGGAATGCCCATGGCCCGGGCGATGATCGCCACGTGGGAGGTGCTCGAGCCGCTCACCGAGACCAGCCCGGCCAGCTTGTCGCGGGGCACCTCGCCGAGCATCGCCACGCTGATCTCGTCGCCGACCAGGATGGTACTGTCCGGATAGACGTCGGGGGTCTGGGGCGTCTCCTCCTGGAGGTGGGCCAGCACCCGGCGCCCCAGGTCGCGCACGTCGGCGGCCCGTTCGCGGAGATAGTCGTCGTCGACCCGCTCGAGGTACTGCACATGGCGGCGCACCACATCGGCCAGCGCGCCGGGCGCCCACTGCCCCTCGCGGATGCGCTTGACCACCTCCTGGGAGAGCGCCGCCTCGCCCAGCATCTGCTGGTAGACCTCGAACAGCGCCAGCTCCTGGGCCGAGATACGGTTGGCCAGGCGCTCACCGGCGGCGCGGATCTCCTCGCGAACCCGGCCGATGGCCTCCCTGAGCCGGGTGATCTCGTAGTCGACATCGGTGGGAATCAGATCCGGCACGCTGTTCAGGTCGGCGGGAGGGGCGATCACCACCGCCTCGCCTATCGCCATCCCCGGCGAGGAAGCCACCCCGGTGAACATGGCCTGGCCATCGAGGCTCGGCCGGGTGAGGCTGCCGGTGGCCAGGGCGTGGGCCAGCACCCCGGCCAGCTGCGCCGCCATGGTGACCAGGAAGGCCTCGTCCTCCTCGTCGTAACGGCGTTTCTCGGCCTGCTGCACCACCAGCACGCCGAGTGTGCGGCGCTGATGGATGATCGGCACCCCGAGGAAGCTGGAGTAGCGCTCCTCGCCGGTGGCCTCGAAATAGCGGAACTGGGGATGCGCCTGGGCGTCCTCCAGGTTGAGCGGCTCCTCGCGGCTCGCCACCAGGCCCACCAGCCCTTCGCCCCTCGGCAGGGTCACATGCCCCACCGCCTGGGTACGCAGGCCGATGGTCTCCATCAGCACCAGTTGGTCGAGCTCGGCGTCGTGAAGATAGAAGGAGCAGACATCGGTACGCATCGCCTTGCGGATGCGGCGTACCATCGTCGACAGGGCCACGTCCAGGTTGCGAGCCCCGTTGACCTCCTGAATGATGCGGCGCAAAACCTCGAGCATCGGCGTCCTGGTGTCCATTCGTTGTTCTCTCTCGCCTTGCCGGGGAGTTCACTGACCTTGTCAGACCCCGGCTGCCGCCACGGTGTTCCTAACCATGGCCAAGAGCCAGCCGCTGGGCCCGCGGGGATAACTCCCGCAGGGCACGCCGGTAGACTTCCCGCTTGAAGGGTACCACCTGCCCGAGGGGGTACCAGTAACTGACCCAGCGCCAGCCGTCGAATTCCGGCTTGGGAGAGCCATCCATGCAGATCCGGTGCTCCTGGCAACGAATCCGCAGCAGGAACCACTTCTGTTTCTGGCCGATGCAGACCGGCCGTGAGTTGGTGCGAATCATGCGTCGCGGCAGGCGGTAGCGCAGCCAGCCCCGGGTGCAGGCAAGGATCTCGACGTCATCGGCGGTGAGGCCGATTTCCTCGTACAGCTCACGAAAAAGTGCCTGTTGCGGTGTCTCGTTCGCCTTGATGCCTCCCTGGGGAAACTGCCACGCATTCTGCCCTACCCGACGCGCCCAAAGCAGCTGCCCCAGTTCATTGGCGATGATGATGCCAACGTTGGGGCGAAAGCCGTCAGCGTCGATCACGGGCTTCACCTTATGAATCCACAATTGGAACCATTCTTCCACAAGGCCACGAAGCGCATCAATACGCTCTGCGTCGCATGCGGGACGACTCGCGACCGGAGACCGGTTCTGCCATAATCGCCGGCTTTCGCACATGACCGATACCGACCTTGTCGATAATCAATGGGGAGTTGCCGTGAGCCTGGCCATCTTCGACCTGGACAACACGCTGCTGTCGATCGACAGCGACCATGCCTGGGGCGAGTTTCTGCTGGAACAGGGCGCCGTGGACCCGGTGGCCTACCGGGAAGCCAATGATCGTTTCCTGGCCGACTACGAGGCCGGCACCCTGGACATCCACGCCTTCCTCGAGGTGGCCCTGAGGCCCCTCGCCGAGAACAGCCCCGAGCAGCTCGCCGCCTGGCACCAGCAGTTCATGGCCAGCAAGATCGAGCCACACATCCTGCCCAAGGGCGAGGAACTGGTGGCCCGCCACCGTACCCGCGGCGACACCCTGATGATCATCACCGCCACCAACCGCTTCATCACCGGCCCCATCGCCGAACGCCTGGGGGTGGACGAACTGATCGCCGTGGAGCCCGAGATCGTCGCTGGCCGCTATACCGGCAGGGTCAGCGGCGTCCCCAGCTATCGGGAAGGCAAGGTCGAGCGCCTCGAGCAGTGGCTGGTCGACAAGGAGCTGACCCTCGACGGCGCCTGGTTCTACAGCGACTCCCACAACGACCTGGCGCTGCTGGAACTGGTCGACCACCCGGTGGCGGTGGATCCGGATCCCACCCTGCGCGAGGTGGCCGAGCAGAAAGGCTGGAAGATCATCAGCCTGCGGGACTGATCCGGGCTTCGCCCGGATCAGAGCTGGAAGCCGGAAGCTGGAAGGTCCGGCTTCGCCGAGGCCTGGTAAGCGCCCACATATGAAGAAACCCCGCTCAGGGGTGTGAACTTGAACTGACCCCCAATAGTTGGACGGTTCGTTCAGCCGGCGCCCAAGGCCTGAGTCCTGTACTGTACGGGGCTCAGGCCTTTTAGTTTCAGCCTGATGCGCTCGTGGTTGTAGTAATGGATGTAACGATCGAGGCCTTGCTGCAACTGCTCAACCGTATCGAACCGGTTCAGGTGGAAATACTCGGCCTTCAGGGTGCCGAAGAAGCTCTCCATGGCGGCATTGTCCAAGCAGTTGCCCTTGCGTGACATGCTCTGGGTCAGCGCCTGTCCTGCCAACAGGGCGCGATAGGTGGGATGCTGGTAATGCCACCCCTGATCGGAATGCAGCAGTGGCCGGTCCGAGTGCTTCAAGCGGGCAAAGGCCTGCTGCAGCATGTGCTTCACCAGTGAGAGTACGGGACGCCTGCTGGTCTGATAGGCGACGATCTCGCCGTTGTAGAGATCCATGATGGGGGACAGATACAGCTTCTGTCCGTCGACGTTGAACTCCGTGATGTCGGTCACCCACTTCTGATTCGGTCCTTCTGCCTGAAACTGCCGGTCGAGTACGTTGGGAGCCACATGTCCCACTGCTCCTCGGTAGGCGCGATACCGCTTTGGGCGAACCAGGGACTTCAAGCCCAGCTGTTGCATCAAGCGCTGGACGGCCTTGTGGTTGATCACTTCACCTGCCTGCCGTAGGGCAGCAGTGATGCGGCGATAACCATAGCGCCCTTTGTGGCTATCGTAGATCGCCCGGATACGCGCCTTCAGGGGCGCGCACTGATCGTCAGCGCCCAGGGCCTTGAGCTGGTAGTAGAACGTGCTGCGCGGTAGCTCTGCCGCACGCAGCAGCAGAGCCAGCGAATGCTCGTGCCTTAACCCTTGGACGGCTTGGGCTTTCTGCCCTGCGTTGCCGCCTGCTTCTCCCGGATCAAGGCATCGAGCTTTTTTAGATAGGCGTTCTCCGCCCGCAGATACGCCAACTCTTTGAGCAACTCCTCATGAGAGCGCTCTTCATCAGGTGGGGGTGGTGGTGAAGGCGGCTTTTTGACCATCGGGCGGCGTCCCTTTCGCTTTGGCGATAACGCAGTCAGGCCACCACTATGGTACTGCTGCTCCCATATGCCAATAGCGGCATCTCCGCGAATATCGAACAGGGTGGCAGCCTGCCGGCGTGACAAGCCATCTCGCCACATTCTCTCGAGTACCGCCAGCTTGAAGGCAGCACTGTAGTGACTGTACTTCTTGCCTAGCCCCGGCGCGCCATGCTGGCGGTAGCGTTCCCGCCATTTACGCACCAGGGAATGGTCAAGGCGATGCTGGCGAGCCACCTCGCGTAGGCTAGTGTCCTCATGCAAACACTGCTGCACCACTAGCAGCTTGAACCACTCGTCGTATCGATTGCTCATAGAAACACCCCGAGGGTTGGATTAGGTGTCCAACTTTCGGGGTGCAGTTCA